>NZ_DASYJG010000084.1:0-19907 GCF_035996765.1 Baekduia sp. | reverse complement strand
GAGCGCGGCGTCGTCATCCAGGAGATCCAGCGCTACAAGGACCAGCCGTCGGCCGTCGCCGAGGAGCTGATCGACAAGGCCGCGTTCGGCGACCACCCACTCGGGCGCACGGTCCTGGGCCCCGAGGAGCACCTGCGCAGCTTCAGCCGCGATGCGATCGTCGCCTTCCGCGAGCGCCGCTGGGCGGGCGAGCGCGGCGGCGCGTTCATCGTCGGCAACGTCGACCACGTGCCGGCCAACGGCGAGGTCTCGTCCTTGTTCGAGCGCTTCCCGACGCTTGGCGTCCCGACGGCCTATGAGCCGACGCCCAAGCTCCAGCTCGACACGCTCGTCGAGCGCCGCGACTCCAACCAGTCGCACCTGCGCCTGATGTACGCGCCCACGGTCGACGCGACCGATCCGGCGCAGCGCGCCGCGCTGACGATCTACTCGACGCTGCTGGGCGGCTCGATGGGCTCGCGGCTGTTCGACGAGATCCGCGAGCAGCGCGGGCTCTGCTACTCGGTCTACTCGGTCGACCACGCGCTGAGCGACGCCGCGATCCTGCAGCTGGGCGCGGGCCTGGACTCCTCGAAGACCGCCGAGGCCTACGCGCGCATGCGCGAGATCGTGGCCGAGCTGCACGCCGACGGGCCGACCGAGGAGGAGGTCGAGCGCGCGCGGGCCTACGCCGCGGGCCGCCGCGTTCTGGCCTTCGAGAACACCAACGCCGTTGCGCGCTTCGCGGCCACCCAGGCGATCGTCTTCGGCGAGGACATCGATCCCGACCGCGCGATCGACGCGCTGGACGCGGTCACCTTCGACGACGTCGCGGCCGTGGCCCGCAAGGTCGACCCCGAGGCGGCGGCCGTCGCCTGCGTCGGGCCGCACGACGAGGACGAGTTCTAGTCCGTTTGGCAGAACGGGTGGCACTGCGCCGCGCGTTCTGCCACAGTCAACGCTCGTGGCCGTAGGCGAAATGCTGAACGAGCGCGAGCTGGCTCGGTACGTCCAGCGAGTCGATGGACGCTGGCCGTTGGAGCGCGTCATCATCGGCGGCGCGCGGGTGCTCGACATCCGCGGCGCGCCGCCCCAGCGCGAGCGCGGCCCCGAGTACGTCGCGATCCTGATCTCCGAGTACTTCGCCGGCGTTCCGTGGCTGGAGCGCGTCTACCAGGCAGGGAGCCTGTGGGATGCCGATGAGATGAGCGGCGCCGCCGACGTGCACTGCTACACGCCCGACGAGTTCGTGCGACGACGCGAGTCGCTGCCGATCGTGCGCCAGGTCGCTGAGCACGGCATCGAGCTGCTCGACGCGCCTCCCCAGAACTGAGGAGGTCCGCCGGCCGACAGACGGCCACATTCCGGTCTGTTTGTCAACCGGGGCGCGGTCGGGCCCGAAACACGGACCATGCTGCTCTCCGCTCACGCCCCCTCGCGCCTGCTGGCGCTGTGTGCGGTCGCCATCTGCGCCTTGGCGATCCCCGCGACCGCCTCGGCCAAGAAGTCCTCCTCGCCGAGGCTCCCCGCCAAGTTCCAGAAGCGCTACCACGTGAAGTCCGCCGTCGCCGACCCCGACCACGACGGCCTGACCAACCTCACCGAGTACCGCGCGCACACCAGCCCGAAGAAGGCCGACACCGACCACGACGGTGTCGAGGACGGCTCGGAGGATCGCGACGGCGACAAGCTCGACAACGCGACAGAGCAGCGCGCGGGCACCGATCCGGGCAAGCGCGACACCAACCACAACGGCCGGCCCGACGCGCAGGAAGACAGCGATCACGACGGCCTGCGCAACCTCGCCGAGCAGCGCACGGCCAACGACCCGGGCAACCCCGACTCCGACGCCGACGGCACCGAGGACGGCGACGAGAACGCCGGCCAGGTCGTCTCCTTCCAGGGCGGAGTGCTCGCATTGCGCCTCGCCTCCACGGGCAAGGTCGTGAGCGCCAACGTCGACCGCGACACGGAGGTCGTCTGCAACGCGACCACCGACTACGAAGACGGTTACGACGACAGCGCCACCGATGACCCGGGCGCTGACGACGACCCGTCCGCCGACGATGACGACACCGGCGACGACGACAGCGCCGACGACGGCACCGCGACCGCGTCCTCAGACGACGGCAGCGACGACGAGGACGACGACGCCACGGCCTCGTCCGCCTCGCTGCGCGTCGCCGACGACGCGCCGGCCAACGATGCGGACGCCGGCGACGACGCCGGCACCGGCGACCCGTGCGTCGACGACACCATGGCCCCCGGCGCCTGGGTCCACGAGGCCGAGCTGTCGACCGACGACGACGGCACGTCGCTCTTCGACGCCGTCGCGCTGGTCGACGACACGCTGTAGGTCGCCGAGGCGGCGCTAGCCTCGACGGGAATGCTCGTCGAGATCTGGTCGGACATCGCCTGCCCGTGGTGCTATGTCGGCCGCGCGCGCTTCGCCGCGGCGCTGGCAGCGTTCGAGCACCGCGACGAGGTCACGGTGATGTGGCGTTCCTTCGAGCTCGACCCCGACGCGCCCGCCGAGCGCGAGGGCAGCCATGCCGAGCTGATCGCGCGCAAGTACGGCCGCACGCTCGAGGAGGTTGCCGCGATGGACGCCGCGCTGACGGCGACCGCCGCGGCCGACGGCCTGACGATCCGGTTCGCAGAGATGCGGTCGGGCAACACCTTCGACGGCCACCGGTTGATCCACCTCGCCGCCGCCCACGGCAAGCAGGACGCGATGAAGGAGCGGCTCTTTCGCGCCTACTTCGGCGAGGGCGCGCTGATCAGCGACCACGCGACGCTGCAGACGCTTGCGGTCGAGGTCGGCTTGCCCGCCGATGAGGTTCGCGAGCTCCTGCTGACCGAGCGCTACGGCGAAGAGGTCCGCGACGACGAGCGCACAGCCCAGAGCGCCGGGATCAGCGCGGTGCCGTGCTTCGTCATCGACCGCAAGTACGGCGCCTCCGGCGCGCAGCCCCCGGAGACGCTGCTGGAGTTCCTCCAGCACGGCTGGGCGCAGCGCGAGCCTGCCCCCGCACCCACCGCTTAGCCGATCGCGACCATCCGCTCGATCGGCACCCGCGCCCGCTCGACGAGCGCCGGGTCGACCTTGACCTCACCGCTGAGGTCGCGCAGGCAGTCGCGCAGCTTGGGCAGCGTGATCATCTTCATGTACTTGCAGGAGGCGCGCTCGTTGGCGGCGACGAAGTCGACGTCGGGCGCGGCCATGCGCAGCTGGTGCAGCATGCCGGTCTCGGTCGCCATGATCGCCGTGCCGCCCTGGCCGGCGTGTTCCTTGGCGTAGTCGAGCATCCCGCCGGTGGAGAGCATGTGCACGCCCTCGGTCGCGATGTCGCCGGCGGCCACGTACTCCATGACCTGCGTCGAGCACCCGCACTCGGGGTGGATCAGGAAGTCGGCGTCGGGGTGCTCGGCGCGCATCGTCGTGATGTCGTCGGGGCGGATGCCGGCGTGGACGTGGCACTCACCGTCCCAGACGTGCAGTGACCGGCCGACTTCCTTTTCCACGTAGGCGCCGAGCCACATGTCGGGGCCGAAGAGGATCGGCGTGTCCGGCCCGTGCTCGGCGAAGATGTGCTCGACGACCTTGACGGCGTTGGACGAGGTGACGCAGTAATCGGTCAGCGCCTTGATCTCGGCCGTCGTGTTGACGTACATGACGGTGACCGCGCCCGGATATTTGGCCTGCCAGGCCGTGAGCTGCTCGGGCGTGATCGAGTCCGCCAGCGAACAGCCGGCGTCGAGGTCCGGGATCAGGACGGTCTTCTGCGGCGAGAGGATCGACGCGGTCTCGGCCATGAAGTGCACGCCGCAGAAGGCGATGACGTCGGCATCGACGTCGGCCGCGCGGCGGCTGAGGCCGAGGCTGTCACCGACGTAATCGGCGGCGTCCTGCACCTCGGGCACCTGGTAGTTGTGGGCCAGGATGAGGGCGTTGCGTTCAGCAGCGAGCGCGCGCACTTCGGAGGTCAGCGCGCTAATTTCCTCGGCCGTCAGGGCCGGCGAAACAGTGGGGCTCGGGGCCATGGGAAGGTTCATGGCAGACGCTCCAGGATCAGGGAGAGGTCGAGGGCGGGTGCGGAGTGCGTGAGCGCTCCGACCGACACGGAGTCTACCCCGGTCTCGGCCGCGGCCCGGATCGTGTCCAGGTCGATGTTCCCACTGGCCTCCAGCTCGGCGCGGCCGGCGACCTCGGTGGCGATCGCGCGCATCTCGTCCGGGGTCATGTGGTCGAGCAGGATCCGGGGCGCGCCGGCCTCCAGCGCCTCGCGGACCTCGGCAGCCGTCTGGGCCTCGATCTCGAGCGGGAGATCCGGGAAGGCGGCCCGCGCCGCGCGGACCGCGTTGCCCACCCCGCCCGCGGCGGCGACGTGGTTCTCCTTGATCAACACCATGTCGAAGAGGCCGAAGCGGTGGCTCGTGCCGCCGCCGGCGAGCACGGCGGCCTTCTCGAGCGGGCGCAGCGTCGGCGTCGTCTTGCGCGTGTCGAGGACCCTGGCGCCGGTGCCGTCGATGGCGCGGACGTAGCGGGCCGTCAGTGTCGCGACGCCGCTGAGGCGCTGGAGGAAGTTCAGCGCGGTGCGCTCGGCGGTGAGGATCGCCGCGGCCGCACCCGTGATGCGCAGGACCGGCGTGCCCGGCTCCTGCCAGACGCCTTCGGGCGCCAGCCGCTCGAGCTGTAGCTCGCCATCGACCTGTCGGAACGCCGCCTCGGCGATGTCGAGGCCATAGACCACGCCGGGCGCCTTCTGGGTGATGGTCGCCACCGCGCGGGCCCCGTGGGAAACGATCGCCTGCGTGGTCACGTCGCCCGTGCCGACATCCTCGGCGAGCGCGCGGGCGACGACATCGGCGACGAAGCTGGGATCCAGGGACATGGGTCGGGGAGGATAGATGGCGCTTGCCTGCCGACGACCTGCCCTTCGACCTCGACGCGTGGCTGCCGGACCCGGCGATCCGCACCCGCCATCGGCGCACGACGGCTGCCCCGGCGGATCGGCTGTGGGACGCCGCGGGCGCGCTGCGCGTCGACGCGACCGGGCCGCTGGGCCGGCTGGTGCGCTGGCGGATCCCGGGCCTGCCGCCCGGCGAGACCTTCCGCGGCCTCTTCGCCGCGCCACCGTTCACGGTGCTGGCCGAGGGCGAGCGCTGGTCGGTCTCCGGCCTGGTCGGGCGGATCTGGACGCTGCGGCGCGACTACCCGCGGGTGGAGGATGCCGGCGCATTCGCGTCTTGGGCCCAGCCGGGGACCGTCCGGGTGCTCTTCGCACACTGGGTCGTCGACGGCGCCGACGGCGGAAGCGCACTGCTCTCCGAAGCACGCGTCGCACCCGTCGACCGCGGCGCCGCGCTGCGCCTGCGCGCGCTCTGGACCGTCGTCGGTCCCTGGGAGCGGCTGATCGGCGGCGAGGCCCTAGCACGCGCGGCACGGGCGGCCGAGTCCTGCGCGCCCCGGCCGTCGAGGGACGACTGAACCACGTCCTCGGTGGTTGAGTCGTCCCTCGCCGCGGAGTCGAGGGACGACTTATGGGTCGATACCGACCACAAATCGTCCCTCGACGGCCCGCCAGTCGTCCCTCGACGTCCCCAGGGACGGCGGTGGCGCTCAGGTGGCCCCGCGTTCGAGGCCGGCGAGGACGGATGTGCCGGCGAAGATCGTGCGGCCGCGGCGCCGCAGGGAGACGCGGAGCTCGCCGGCGAGGTGCTGGGCGGCGGCGCCTTCGCGGTGACGGCGGGCCGCGGGGTCGGGGACCGGCAGGAGGTGCGGCGGCGTGCCGTTGGCGTGGCCCTCGACCTCGACCGACACGCCACCAGGCGTACGACCGGAGAAGGCCCAGCCGTTGCTATCGACGGCCACGCGCAGAGGCTGCAGCGGCCGGACCAGCCGCACGAGCTCGCCGCCGGCCGACACCACCAGCGAGGTCGCCGTCATGCGCAGCGCGCCGACGCCGGCGCGGCCGCCGGCGAAGGCCACGCACGCGCCCGGCTCGTCGGCGAAGCCGTGCGCTTGGCCCCACCACCACGTCTCCGGGAAGCCGCCGTTGGACCAGTTCTTCTCGGCGTAGGCCACGGCGCCGTCGAGGTTGATCTCGCGCCCGTCGATGACCGCCGTGCCGCGCACGCGCGCACGCAGCAGCCACGGATGCCAGTACTGGCTGAGCCCGGGGATCGCCTGCGCCGGGCCGAGCCCACCGAACAGGCGCCGCGGCCAGCGGCCCGGCGCCTCCAGGACGACCTCCAGCCGCGCGTCGGCGCCGAGGTCGACGGCGACCGAGCCCTCGCGCGCGTCCGCCCGCAGCGCGCGCCCGATCCGGATCGCCCCCGCGCCGTCGACGACCGCCGCGTCATCGACCGCCACCGCCCGCGAGAAGCCGCCCGGATGGCCCGCCAGCCCGACCGTTCCCCAGGCCCGCCCGGCACGGTCGCGGTTGACGCCGGCCAGGACCACCACGACCACGCCCTGCTCCGGGGCGGTGATCCGCCAGAACCAGCCTTCCATCGCGACGCCGTGCGCCCGGCGCGGATCCCCGAAGGGCAGATCGGCGCCGGTCCGGCGGTAGGTGTCCAGGAGCACGGAGAGCAGTCTGTCACGAGCGCTAGACTTGAGCCTCTTTAACTGAGGTTTTCGTCTAGGTCGTAGGCTAGGAAACATGTCAGAACAGCCCTTCTCCCCCTCCGTGCCCTGCTCCTTCTGCGCCGAGCGCCCCGGCACGCTGCACATGGTCGTCCAGACCGAGACCGGCCTCCAGGGCGCCGCCCTGTGCGAGCGCTGCGCCCGCGACCTCGTGGAGGGCTTCGGGCAGGCCGGCATCGGCCCGGCGGCCAACGACGCGAGCACCGGTGTCCCGATGGGCCAGCCCGTCTTCGGCAGCGGCCCGCTGACGCAGACCCGCCCTCGCTCCGATCGCAAGCAGGACGCCTCCAAGACGCCCGCGCTCGACGAGTTCGGCCGCGACCTCACGCGCGACGCGGGCGACGGCCGCATCGACCCCGTCATCGGCCGCGACGCCGAGATCGCCCAGACGGTCGAGATCCTCGCCCGCCGCCGCAAGAACAACGCCGTGCTGATCGGCGAGGCCGGCGTCGGCAAGACCGCGATCGTCGAGGGTCTCGCGCTGCGCATCACCCAAGGCGACGTCCCCGAGTCGCTGCACGGCACGCGCGTCGTCGCCCTCGATCTGGGCAGCCTCATCGCCGGCAGCCAGTTCCGCGGCCAGTTCGAGCAGCGGCTGAAGGCCGTGCTCGCCGAGGTCACGGCCTCGGAGGGCAAGATCGTCCTGTTCCTCGACGAGCTCCACACCGTGCTCGGCGCCGGCGGCGCCGAGGGCGCGCTGGACGCCGCCAACATCCTCAAGCCCCTGCTCGCCCGCGGCGAGCTGCGCATGGTCGGCGCGACGACGCTGAGCGAGTACAAGCGCATCGAGCGCGACGCCGCGCTGGCGCGCCGCTTCTCACCGGTGACCGTCGACGCGCCGAGCGTCGAGGAGACCGTCGAGATCCTCCGCGGCCTGCGCGACGCCTACGAGGAGCACCACACGGCGATCATCGAGGACGAGGCGCTCGTCGCCGCCGCCCGCCTGAGCGACCGCTACCTGACCGAGCAGCACCTGCCCGACAAGGCGATCGACCTGATCGACCAGGCCGCCGCCAAGCTGCGCCTCGCGACGCCCCGGCCGATCGACGAGGCCACGCTGCGCGAGCAGCTGAACACCGCCGTCGAGGCTGAGGACTACGAGCGCGCCGCGGAGATCAAGACCCAGCTCGGCCGCCAGGCCGACGCCGCGCAGCGCGTCGAGGCACGTCCGTCGTCCGGCCGCGTGACGGTCGGCGAGACCGCCGTCGCCGCGGTCGTCGCCGCACGCACGGGGATCCCGGTGGGCGAGCTGGTCGCCGGCGAGCTGCAGCGGCTCGTCGACCTCGAGGACGACCTGCACCGGCGCGTCGTCGGCCAGAACGAGGCCGTCGAGAAGGTCGCCGACACGATCCGCCGCGCCCGCGTCGGTCTGTCGGAGCCCGACCGGCCCCTGGGCTCGTTCCTGTTCCTCGGCCCGACCGGCGTCGGCAAGACCGAGCTGGTCAAGGCGCTAAGCGAGCGGCTGTTCGCCACCGAGGATGCGCTGGTGCGCATCGACATGTCCGAGTACCGCGAGCCGCACACGGTCGCGCGGCTGATCGGCTCACCGCCCGGCTACGTCGGCTACGGCGACGGCGGCCAGCTGACCGAGCCGGTCCGGCGCCGCCCCTACAGCGTGGTCTTGCTCGACGAGATCGAGAAGGCGCACCCCGAGGTGTGGAACGTCCTGCTGCAGCTGCTCGACGACGGTCGCCTGACCGACGGCGAGGGCCGCACCGTGGACTTCACCAACGCGGTGATCGTCATGACGTCCAACCTCGGCGCCGGCCGCGCCAAGCGCGCGCTGGGCTTCACCGCCGCGGCGCCGGGCTCCGACGACGGCCGGATGCTGCAGGCCGCCAAGGCCGCGTTCCTGCCCGAGTTCCTCAACCGGATCGACGAGATCGTGACGTTTGACGCGCTCGGCGAGCCGGAGGTCCAGCAGATCGCGCGCCAGATCGTCGACCGCGTCGGCGAGCGCCTGCAGGCCGAGCGCCGGATCGCCCTGGAGGTCGACGACGCGCTCGTCGCGCGCCTGGCCGCCGAGGGCTTTGACGAGGACTTCGGCGCCCGTCCGCTGCAGCGCCACGTGCGCCGCACGCTGGAGCGGGAGCTGACCCAGGCCATCCTGGCCGGGACCCTGACCGACGGCGCGCAGGTGCGCGCCACGGGCGGTGACGACGGCGGCGTGGCATTGGAGGTCATCGCCGCTGCCGTCCCGCAGCTCGTCGCCTAGAACTGCCGCTCACACCCGCCGAGCTTCTTGGCGGGTGTGAGAGGGTAGGCGTCGAGTTATATGGCGACCGACATCACGACCGACCGGCTCCGCGAACTCGCTGAAACGCGCAGTGCGCAGGGCAAAGTCCTCAGCGTCTTCATCAACCTCGACCCGCGCGAGTTCGCCACACCGCCCGCACGCGCGACCGAGATCAGCTCGGTCCTCGACGCGGCCGCGCGAACGATCCGCGACGCCGACGACCTCACCACCGACGAGCGCACGGCGCTCCACTCCGACGTCGAGCGCGTCCGCACGGCGCTGCGCAACGGCGTCGACACCAAGGAAGCCCGCGCGCTCGCCGTCTTCGCCTCGCAGCCCGCAGGGCTGTTCGAGATCCTCAAGCTGCCGCGCTCGGTCGACCACAAGGTCGCGATCAGTGAGAGCCCTTGTGTGGAGCCGCTGGCGCGCATCGGCACCGGCGAGCTGTGGTGGCTCGTCCTCGTCGACCGCAAGCACGCGCGCCTGCTGGCCGGGACGGTCGACGGGCTCGTCGAGCTGTGGCGCCACGAGGATGACGTGCTGGGCCGCGTCGACTCCGCCCGCTCCGACCAGGACGGCCGCTCGGAGAAGCGCTACGAGCGCGGCGTCGAGAAGGAGGTCGACGTCCACCTCCGCGGCGTCGCGACCGAGCTGACGCAGCGGCTGCGCGACGTCCGCGTCGCGGGCATCCTGCTCGGCGGCCCGAAGGAGACCACCGGCCACCTCGGGTCGCTCCTGCACGCCGACGTCACCAAGTGCGTCAAGGGACACGTCGACGTCGACGTGTGGAACTCGGGCGCCGACGCGGTGCTCGCCGCCGCGCGGCCGGTGCTCGACGAGCTGATCGCCCGCCGCGACGCCGAGCTCGTCGCGCGCATCGACGAGGGTCTGGGCAAGGGTGGCCGCGCGGTCGCCGGGCTCAGCGACGTCCTGACCGCCGTGCACGAGCGGCGGATCGACACGCTCGTCATCCAGGAGGGCTTCACCGCCAAGGGCACGCGCTGCCCGCAGTGCGGCTGGATGGGCGTCAGCGCCGGCGGCCAGTGCCCGGCCGACGGCACCCAGACCGACGTGGTGGACAACATCGTCGAGACCGCCGTGGGCCGCGCCTTCGGCCAGGACGCGCGCGTGCGCTTCCTCGGCGCCGACGATGAGGCGATCGAGATGAAGGGGTCGATCGTCGCCTTGTTGAGGTTCTAGCTTCCAGCCAGGACGTGGATCGTCGCCATCGTCGGGTCCGCCGCGCCGTGCAGGCGGGCCCCCGATGCGACGAGCTCGCGCAGGTAGGTGGCGGTGTCGGCGGTGATGCGCTCGCCGGGAAGCAGCGCCGGGATGCCCGGCGGGTAGCCGGCGATCGACTCGCAGGAGACGCGGCCGACGGCGTCCTGGAGCGCGACGACGTCGCTGACCCCGAGGAAGGCGTCGCGCGGCGCGACGACCATCTCGTTGCTCAGCGCGCCCGGGCCGCGAACGAGCGCTTCCACCGGCCCACCTGGGCGCCGGATGCGCTTGACCGTCTCGTCGACGTCGCCGGCGAAGCGCACCAGCGCCTCGGCCGACTGGCCGACGCCGAGCACGGCGACGATCGTCGCCACGGTCGCCAGCTCGACCTGCACGTCATAGGCATTGCGAAGGGCGTCGGCGACCTCGTAGCCGGTGCAGCCCGTCGCGCGCGTGTCGAGCACGAGCCGCAGCGGGTCGTAGGCGGCGACGCCGTCGCGCCCGACGAAGTCCTCGGCAATGATCGCCAGCCCGGGCGTGGTCCCAAGCTTCGCTCGGGTCGCGCGGGCCGCCGCGATCGTCTCGTGCAGCAGCGCCTCGCCGTGGACTGCCAACTGGCGGCGCGCGCCGTCAAGCGAGGCCATTAACAACGACGACGGACTCGTCGAGCGCACCAGGCGGATCGCACGCCCGACGGCGCTGAGATCGATCCGGCCAGTGTTTGCGATGTGCAGCATCGCGCTCTGCGTCAGCGAGCCGACGATCTTGTGCGTGCTCGTCAACACGGCGTCGGCGCCGAGCTTCAGCGCGCTCTCGGGCAAGTCAGGGTGAAAGCCGAAGTGTGGGCCCCAGGACTGATCGACAACCAGCGCCACGTCGCGCGCGTGCGCCACGTCGGCCAGCGCGTGCACGTCGGCGACCATCCCGTAGTAGGTCGGGGAGACCAGGAACGCCACACGCGCCTTCGGATCGGCCGCCAGCGCCGCGTCCAGCGCCGCCGGCGTCACGCCGTGCGCCATGCCCAGTTCGGAGTCATAGGCGGGCGCGACGAACGACGGCAGGCCGCCGCTGAGCACGAGCCCGTCGACGATCGACGCGTGCGAGTTGCGCTGCGCGACGACGTGCCGGCCCAGCGGGGCGAGTGCAAGGCAGAGCGCGTGGTTGCCCTGCGTCGCGCCGTTGGTCAGAAACCACGTGCGCGCCGCGCCGTAGGCCTCGGCCGCCAGCGCCTCGGCGCGCTCGTACGGCGTCGGCGACGGGCCGACGTCGACGCCGCGGATGTCCTGCGGGATGTCGACCGCCAGCGCACGGTCGCCGAGCGCGTGGCGCAGCCCGGGATCGGCGCCCGGACCGCCCTTGTGGCCCGGCACGTGGAAGCGGCCGGAGCCCCGGAAGCCGTAGGCGACGACCGCGTCCAGGTAGGGCGCGGTCGGCTGCTCCGACGGGCCGGACTTCGGGGTCGAGGCCTCATTCACCGCACACGCACACGCCTTATCAGACCCGTGCGAGCGAGCCCCTGGGCGAGCTCGCGCCCGGCATGCGAGCGCCCTGCGCGAGTCATGCCGCAGCGGCCTTGAGCAGGTACTCGCGCACGAAGCCATCGAGATCGCCGTCGAGCACGCGCTGGGCGTCGCCCATCTCGCGATCGGTGCGGTGGTCCTTGACCATCGTGTACGGGTGCAGCACGTAAGAGCGGATCTGCGAGCCGAAGTTCACGTCGAGCGTCTCGCCCTTCTCCTTGGCGATCTCCTCCTGGCGCTCGCGCTCGTAGCGCTCCAGCAGCTTGGCCCGCAGCATCTTCATCGCGGTGTCCTTGTTGGCCGACTGCGAGCGCTCGTTCTGGCACTGCACGACGATCCCGCTCGGGCGGTGGGTGATCCGCACCGCCGAGTCGGTCTTGTTGACGTGCTGGCCGCCGGCGCCCGACGCGCGGTAGGTGTCGATCTGCAGGTCGTCGTCCTCGATCTCGATGTCGCCGACGTCCTCGACCACCGGCGCGACCTCGAGGCCGGCGAACGAGGTCTGGCGGCGATGGGCGGCATCGAAGGGCGACAGGCGCACGAGCCGGTGGACGCCCTTCTCGGCGCTGAACAGCCCGTAGGCGTTCTCGCCCTTCGCGCGGAAGGTCGCGGACTTGATCCCCGCCTCCTCCCCCGGGGAGGCCTCGAGCAGCTCGACCTGCATCCCGCGGCGCTCGCCCCAGCGCATCATCATGCGCAGCACCATCTCGGCCCAGTCCTGGGCGTCGGTGCCGCCGGCGCCGGCGTTGACCGTGACCAGCGCATCGCCCGCGTCATAGCGCCCCGAGAAGAGCCGCTCCTCCTCGAGCTCGGCGAGACGCTCCTCGACGCCGGTCATCTGCGCCGCGACCTCGGCCGCGACCGACTCGTCCTCCTCGGCCATCTCGGCCAGCGCCTTGAGATCCTCGACCTCCGAGGCCAGCCCGCGCCAGCGCTCCAGGCGCCGCGTGGTGCGCGAGTGCTCGGCGCTGACCTGCGCGGCCGACTGCTGGTCGTCCCAGAAGCCCGGCGCCCCCATCGCCTCCTCGAGCTCGGCGGCGCGCGCCGCGAGGGTGGCGTCGTCGAAGCCCGCGCGCAGCTGGTCCCACTGCGAGGTGATCGCCTGCAGGCGCTGGGGGATGGGAAGTTCGTCGGACGGTCCGGCCATGGCCGCGTCCAAGCTAGCAGCGGCGCGCGCGCCAAGGCGCCCGCGCCGCCGCGCTGCTTCGCTACGGGTCCTGCGGCGTGGGGAAGGACCCTCCGTCGATGAGCTCGACCCGATAGCCGTCCGGATCGCCGACGAAGCAGATCCGGCCGACCTCCTCGCGACCGCCCGGCGCGAACGGCGGCTTCTCGGGCTCGACGCCCTCCTCGGCGAGCTTCGCGAGCAGGCCGTCGAGGTCGTCGACGGTCAGCGCGATGTGGTTGTAGCCATCGCCGAGGTCGTAGGGCTCCTCGCGCCCGACGTTGACCGTCAGCTCGAGCGTGTCGCCGTCGCCGGGCAGGCCCATGTAGATGTTGTAGGCCACCCCGAAGTCGAGCTTGCCCCGGCGCTCGAAGCCCAGCAGCTCGTAGAAGCGCACCGCGGCGTCGATGTCGCGCACTCGCACGCAGGTGTGGACGAGCGCGAGCGTCACAGGGCGCCCGCCTTCATCTCGCCGACCATGTGCTCGGCCTGGCGGATGGCCAGCGCCACGATGGTCAGGGTCGGGTTGGCCGCGGCGCCGGTCGTGAAGACCGAGCCGTCCGAGAGGAACAGGTTGGGCACCTCGTGCGCGCGCCCGAACTCGTTGACGACCCCGTCCGCCGGATCCGCGCTCATCCGGCACGTGCCCAGGTTGTGCGTCGACGGGTAGGGCGTCACGCGGTTCACGCGCACCGCGTCGACCGTGTTGTAGACGGCCTCGCCCGCCTGGTAGGCGTGCTCGCGCATCGCGAGGTCGTTGGGGTGGTCGTCGAAGTGCACGTTGGGCACGGGCAGCCCGTGCTGATCGGTCACGTCGCGGTTGAGGGTCACGCGGTTGGACTCCTGCGGCATGTCCTCGCCGACGAGCCACATGCCCGCGACGCGCTCGTAGGCCTCCATGCGGGCCGCGAAGTCAGGGCCCCATCCGCCGGGGTCCAGGAAGGCGGCGTAGAACGGCAGACCGAGGGCCAGCAGCTGCAGGTAGTAGCCGCCGATGAAGCCGCGGTCCGGGTTGTTGTGCGCCTCGTCGGTGATGATCCCGGCCATCGTCTCGCCGCGGTACATCCGCACCGGCTGCTCGAACTCGCCGTAGACCGAGCCCGTGAGGTGGCGCATGTAGTTGCGCCCCACCTGGCCGGACGCGTTGGCCAGGCCGTCGGGGTGCTGCGGCGAGTCGGAGAGCAGCAGCAGCCGCGCCGACTCGATCGCGTTGCCGGCCACGCACACCGCGCGCGCCTTCTGCACGTGCTCCTTGCCGTCGGCGTCGAAGTAGTGCACGGCGGTGACCTTGCCGTTGCCGTTGTGGGCGACGCGGAACGCGTGGCTGGAGGGCCGCAGGTCGAGCTTGCCGGTCGCCTCGGCCTTGGGCAGCTCGGCGGTCAGCGTCGACCAGTGCGCCGTCTGGCGGTCGCCCTGGAAGTTGAAGCCGTCCTGGATCGTCGCCGGCCGCCCGTCGCGCGGCACCGTGTTGAAGGCCATGCGCCCGGTACTCACGTCCTTGTAGCCCGCGCGCTTGCCGCCGTTGCCCATCACCTTGAAGTTGTTGTTGGCGGCCGGGCCGGGGATGCCGTTGGTGCGGGTCACGCCGAGCTTGTCCTCGGCGCGGTCGTAGTAGGGCTCGACGTCGGCCAGCCCGATGGGCCAGTCGAGCATGCTGGTGCCGTCGACCGGACCGTGCTCTGAGCGGTTGCGGAACTCCCAGTCCTTGAAGCGCGGGCAGCAGCCGGCCCAGTGCACCGAGGTGCCCCCGACCGTCTTGCATGTCCACGCCGGCAGGCTGGGGAAGTCCGTGGCCACGCGCCAGGACCCGGAGGTCGTGCGGTCGTCGAGCCAGGCGAGCTGGCCGAAGCTCGGCCACTCGTCGTCGATGAAGTCCGCGGGCTTGTGATGGTCCCCGGCCTCGAGGACGACCGTCTTCACGCCGCCCTGGCAGAGCTCGTTGGCCAGCGTCCCGCCCCCGGCGCCGGAGCCGACGACCACCACCACGTCCGAGTCGTTCTCATCGAAGCGCGGCATCGCTCACGCCTCCTGTTCGGGATCGGGGAGCCAGTCGAGGTCGTTGAAGCCGCGGTCGACGTAGCCGCCCTGCGCGAAGGAGGGGCCCTCGTAGCCCAGCAGCTTCCACGTCTGCGGATCGGAGTAGATCTCGACCACGGCCGTGGAGCGCACCAGGTCGAAGAAGTCCGAGCCGGCGATCGCCTTGGCATCGGCCAACTGCTGCTCGGAGGAGCGCGCGACGAAGGGCTGGTCGCCCCGGCCGTCGAGGTCGGCGACGCCGTCGTTGACGACCCGCGCCTGCGCCGCGTCCTCGCTCGCGGCCTCGTCGAGCTTGGCCGACACGCGCGCGTAGACCGACTCGGGCAGCGCGACGTGCGGGTACAGGGTGCGAGCGAACGCGGTCACCGCTTCGGCGACGTTCTGCTCGAGCGCCATCGGCGCGTGAGTGCTCATCCGAATCATGCCCCCTTCGGGTCGTCTCTCTCCTGAGGAACGACCCTATCCCCGCGGGCGCCGCCCGTGGGGATCGGATGTCATGCGTTCGCGCGAGGCGACGCTACGCGCCGTGGCACTTCTTGAACTTCTTGCCCGACCCGCACCAGCAGGGGTCGTTGCGCCCGATCTGCTCGACCTCGGCCACGCGCCGCTGCTGGATCGGCTCGGGGAGGGGCTCGGCGTCCTCGGGACCGCCCGCGGCCTCGGCCAGCGCGCTGGGCTGAGCGGTGCCCGTGCCCCCTGAGTAGGAGACGCGGCCCGACCGCGTGGACGACCCCGACGGCGTGTACTGCTGCGTCGGCTCGTCGCCGTTCTCGCCCTCGACCTGCACCTCGACGTGGAAGATCATGCGCGAGAAGTCCGACCAGATGGTGTTCATGAGGTCGGTGAAGAGCGTGAAGGCCTCGTTCTTGTAGGCCACCAGCGGGTCGATCTGAGCGAAACCGCGCAGGTGGATGCCCTCGCGCAGGTAGTCCATGTCGTAGAGGTGCTCGCGCCAGCGCTGATCGATGATCTGCAGCAGCAGGTAGCGCTCCAGCGCGCGCATGAGCTCCTCGCCGAGCTCCTCCTCGCGGCGGTCGTAGAGCTCGATGGCGTCGTTCGAGAGGCGCTGGGCCAGCTCCTCGCGACCGAGGTTCGAGGCCGTGATCTCCTCGGCGTCGACGCTGACCGGGTAGATGTCGGCGAGCGCGACGAAGAGCCCGTCGAGGTCCCAGTCCTCGACGTAGTCGGCGGCGGCGTACTCGTCGACGAGGCGCTCGACGACGCCCACGATCTCCTGACGCGACTGCTCGCCCATGTCGCGGCCCTCGAGCACCTGGTCGCGGTACTCGTAGACGATGCGCCGCTGCTCGTTCATGACGTCGTCGTACTCGAGCACGCGCTTGCGGATGAGGAAGTTCTGCTCCTCGACCTTGCGCTGGGCCTTCTCGATCTGCTTGGACAGCATCCCCGCCTCGATGGGCTCCTCGTGACCCTCCTCGTCGGTGCTGCCGAGGCGATCGAGGATGCGGTAGATGCGGTCGCCGGCGAACAGGCGCACGAGGTCGTCCTCGGCCGACAGGAAGAAGCGCGACTCGCCGGGATCGCCCTGGCGCCCGGAGCGCCCGCGCAGCTGGTTGTCGATGCGGCGCGACTCGTGGCGCTCGGTGCCGATGATGAACAGGCCGCCCGCGTCGACGACCTTCTCGCGGCCGTCCTCCACGCGCGCCTCGATGCTCGGGAGGATCTCGGCGAAGCGCTCGTCGTAGTCGGGATCGCCGGGGCGCAGGCCGAGCTTGGCCAGCTCGAGGTCGGTGAGGTGCTCGGCGTTCCCACCGAGCTTGATGTCGACGCCGCGGCCGGCCATGTTGGTGGCGATGGTGACCGCGCCGGGCTGGCCGGCCTCGGCCACGATCTCGCCCTCGCGCTCCGCGTATTCGGGCTTGGCGTTGAGCACGGTGTGCGGGATGCCCTTGCGCTTGAGCTGCTCTGAGAGCACCTCGGAGACCTCGACGGAGATGGTGCCGACGAGGACCGGCTGGCCGTCCTTGTGGCGCTCCTCGATCTCGGCCGCCACGGCGTGCCACTTGCCGTCCTTGGTCTTGTAGACCTGATCGTTGCGATCCGCGCGGACCATCGGGCGGTTGGTGGGGACCTGCACCACGCCGAGCTTGTAGATCTTCATGAACTCGGTCGCCTCGGTGAGGGCGGTGCCGGTCATGCCCGCGAGCTTGTCGTAGAGGCGGAAGTAGTTCTGCAGCGTGATGGTCGCGAGCGTCTGGTTCTCCTCCTGGACGCGCACGCCCTCCTTGGCCTCGACGGCCTGGTGCAGGCCCTCCGACCAGCGCCGGCCCTCGAGGATCCTCCCGGTGAACTCGTCGATGATGCTCACCTGACCATCGATCACCGCGTAGTCGACGTCGCGCTTGTAGAGCGACTCGGCCTTCAGCGCCTGCTGGAGGTGGTTGACGAGCGGGCCGTTCTCGGCGCGGTAGAGGTGGTCGATCCCGAGGAACTTCTCCGCCTTGGCCACGCCGCGCTCGGTGACCGAGACCTGCTTGTGCTTCTCGTCGAACTCGAAGTCGAAGTCGGAGACGTAGTCCTTCTTGGAACGGGGGTCGAGGCCCTCGGGCTTCTTGCCCGCCTCCATCATGGGCGCGAGCTTGGCGAACTGCTGGTAGAGGTCGGCCGCCTGCTCGGGGGCGCCGGAGATGATCAGCGGCGTGCGGGCCTCGTCGATGAGGATGTTGTCGACCTCGTCGACGACGCCGAAGGGATGGCCGCGCTGGACCTTCTCCTCCAGGGACGTGGCCATGTTGTCGCGCAGGTAGTCGAAGCCGAACTCGGAGTTGGTGCCATACGTGATGTCGGCGGCGTAGGCGACGTGCTTGTCCTCGTAGGACTGCATGTTCTGCAGCACGCCGACGTTCAGCCCGAGCCCGTGGTAGATCGGGCTCATCCACTCGGCGTCGCGGCGGGCCAGGTAGTCGTTGACCGTGACCAGATGCACGCCCTTGCCGGCCAGCGCGTTGAGCACGACGGCGAGCGTGGCGGTCAGCGTCTTGCCCTCGCCGGTCTTCATCTCGGCGATGTTGCCGCCGTGCAGGACCATCCCGCCGATCAGCTGCACGTCGAAGTGGCGCATGCCCATGGTCCGCTTGCCCATCTCGCGGACGATGGCGAAGGTCTCGGGCAGCAGGTCGTCGAGCGACTCGCCCTGGCGGGCGCGCTCGCGCAGCCCATCGAAGCGCTCGCGCAGCTCGTCGTCGGACTCGAGCTCCAACTCGGGCTCGAAGCCGCCGATGATCGCGACGCGCTTCTCGTACTCGCGAAATTGCTTGGACTCGCCGATATTCAGCGCACGGTCGAGGAGGCCCATGCGTTGAGCGTAGCAGCGGAGGGGTCAATTCTCGGGCCGTCCGGCCGATGGCTCCGGGGGTGAGAATCAAGGTTCCCTTCGCCCGTGAATCCAGCCCCTCCACCGGGGTCGTCAGCGTCCGCCAGGCCGTCTGCGACGCCTCGCGCGCGGTCATCGGCTACGAGGTCCTGACCGGCGATCCCGACGCCCCGCCCGCGTCCGCCCGCTTCTGCGCGCGCGCCCTCCTGGAGGCGTTCACCGACGTCGACCTCGACCTCGTCGCGCCCCACCATCCCGCCTATCTGACGGTGGCGCCGGCCCTGCTCCTGCGCCTCGACATGCTGCCCATCTCCCCCGACCGCGTCGTGCTGCAGGTCGAGACCGCCGCGACCGTCCACGAGGAGGTCGTCGCCGCCGTCTCGCGCCTCGCGGGGTACGGGTACTCCTTCGCCGCGGTCGATCCGCCCTCGCCCGCTTCGCTGTCGCACCTGCCCGAGATCGGGATCGTGCGGCTCGACATGGCCGACACCTACCCGATCGCCGTCGGTGGACGGGTCCGGCCCTTCCTCGCCGCCGGGTTCGAGGTGCACGCGGTGGGCGTCGAGTCCTTCCAGGTCTTCGAGGCCTGCGTCGATGCGGGCTGCGCCGCCTTCCAGGGGCCGTTTCGGGCCCTGCCCGCGCTCGACCAGGCGCCCGCCGTCGAGCTCGGCGCGATGGCGACCGCCGGCGAGCTGCTCGCGCCCGACCTCAACAGCGAGCGCCTCGAGGCGCTCATCGCCCGCGATCTCGAGCTCAGCTACCGCTTGCTGCGCTACGCCAACTCCGCCTTCTTCAAGCGCCGTCGCGAGATCGGCACGGTCCGCGAGGCGATCACGCTCATCGGCGAGCGCATGACGCGCCGCTGGGCCCTCGTCGTCGCCCTCGCCGGCGGCGGCACGCGCCCCGACGAGCTGCTCACCGACGCCCTCGTGCGCGCGCGCACGATGGAGCTCGTCGCCACCGGGCTGCCCGGGCTGAGCGCCGACCACGCCTTCACCGTCGGCCTCTTCTCGATGCTGCCGTCGCTCGTCAACCGGCCGATGGAGTACGCGCTCAGCGGCCTCGGCCTCCCGGCCGACATCCAGGACGCGCTGCTCGACGGCCGCCCGCCCTACGGCGCGCTGCTGGACCGCCTGATCTGCCACCTCGACGGGGCCTTCGTCCGCGGCGAGGGCGCCGCGAGCTTCGACCGCATCGACGAGGCCTACCGCGCCGCGCTGGCGTGGGTGGAGCCGCTGCGCAAGGAAGTCGAGCGCGGGGCCGCCGCCGCCGCGTAGTCCGGGGCCGGGCGACTCATCGCCCGGCCGTGCTCCGGTAGCGCGCGACGGCGAGCGGGGCGAACACCGCGAGGATCACGAGGGACCACACGACAGCGCCCCACACGTCGTTGCCCGCCGGCGCACCGAGCCAAAGCGCCCGCATCGCGTTGACCACGACCGTGAACGGGTTGATCTCGGCGAACCACTGCAGCCCGGGCGGCATCGAGTCGACCGGCACGAAGGCCGACGAGATGAAGGTCAGCGGGAAGACGGCGAGGAAGCCGACCGAGTTGGCCGCCTCGGGCGAGGACACGAGCAGCCCCAGCAGCGCGAAGACCCACGAGAACGCATAGCCGAAGAGGATCAGGATGGCCATCCCGGCGACGACGTCGAGCACGCTGGCGTGGAACGAGAAGCCGATGATGAGTCCGGTCACGAGCAGCACGACGACCGACAGGAAGTTCGTCACGACGTCCGACAGCGTGCGGCCGGCCAGCACCGCCG
>NZ_DASYJG010000083.1:0-60258 GCF_035996765.1 Baekduia sp. | reverse complement strand
TCGGCGAGGTCGTGGCGCGCGGACTCCGGCAGCTGGGGCAGCGTCTCGTCGAGCTTGCTGCGGGTCGCCGCCGCGACGTGGGGGAGGCTGGAGTTCAGGTCCGACTTGCCGATCGTCGTCACCAGGGCGCCCATGACCGCCACGCCGAAGGTGCCCCCGAGCATGCGGCTCATCGAGAGCGTGCCTGAGGCGAGCCCGGCCTTGGTCCGGTCGATCGCATTCATCGCCGCGGTCGTCATCGGCGACATCACCAGGCCCATGCCGAGGCCCATCAGGACGAAGGCGCCCAGCAGTTGGGTGTAGGGCGTATCGACGGACAGGTGGCCCTGCCAGAAGAGCGAGATCGCGTTGAGCAGGAGGCCGACGGTCATCAGCGGCCGCGGGCCGATCTTGTCGCTCAGCCGGCCGGCGATCGGCCCCGCGAAGATGATCACGACGGTCATCGGCAGGAACCGGACGCCCGCTTGCAACGGCGTGTAGCCGCGAACGTTCTGCAAGTACAAGGCGAAGAAAAAGAACGTCGCGAGCATCGCGAAGCTGACGATGAAGGCCACCAGGTTGGCGCCCGCGAACGAGCGTGAGCGGAAGAACTTGAAGTCGACCATCGGGTTGGTGATGCGCGCCTCGACGATCGCGAACGCGGTCAGCGAGATCACCGCGACGGCGAGCAGGCCGAGGATGCGGGCCGAGCCCCAACCCCACGCGTTGCTCTCGACCAGCGCGAGGACGAGCGCCCCGAGGCCGACGCTGAGGGTGGAGACGCCGGCGTAGTCGACCGACGGCGGCGCCGTGTGGTCGCGCGACTCGTGCGTGGCAAACAGCGTCACGACGACCGCGATGGCGGCGACCGGCAAGTTGAGGAAGAAGATCGACTGCCAGGAGACGTTCTCCACCAGGAAGCCGCCGACGACGGGGCCGATCGCCAGCGCCATCGCCGAGACGCCGGCCCAGGTCCCGATCGCCTTGCCGCGCTCCTCGGGTGGGAAGGCATTGGAGATGATCGAGAGCGTCGCGGGCATCATGAACGCGGCGCCGATGCCCTGGATCGCGCGGCCGGTGACCAGCCACGCCTCGGACTGCGAGAAGCCGATGAACGCGCTGGAGGCGCCGAAGACGATGACGCCGAAGAGGAACATCTTGCGGCGGCCGAAGATGTCGCCGAGGCGCCCACCGGTAACCAGCAGCACGGCGAAGCTCAACGTGTAGGCGTTGACGGTCCACTCGAGGCCGGAGATCGACGCGCCGAGATCCTTCTGGATCGATGGCAGCGCGACGTTGACGACCGTGTTGTCCAACATGATCATGAACAGCGCGAAGCACATCGCCGCGAGGGTCCACCAACGGCGGTTCTCCTCGCTGACGAAGCGGGTGCGGAGTTGTGAGCGGGTCATCGGCGACGCTCCTTGGGGAGGAGGGAGAGGGCATCCAGCAGCGTGGACCGCTGGACGGGGGAGAGGTCGGCGGCCCAGGCGGCGAGGCCATGGAGTCGCGCGGTGTCGACGCGGTCGATCAGCTCGCGGGCGGCCGGGGTCGGGCCCACGCGCTTGACGCGCCGGTCGTGCTCATCCTCGCGCCGCTCGACCAGCCCGCGTTGGAGCAGGCCGTCGATCGTGCGCGAGGCGTTGGGGAGGGACATGCTGAGCTCTTCGGCGAGCTCCTTGACCGAGGACTCCTTCTCGCACTCCATGAGGATGTGGAGCATCTTCAGCTGGGTCATCGAGAGATCGGCCTCGGCCAGCAGGCGGTACAGGTCGCGCGTCGACCCGGCGAGGATCTGTCGCCAGAGGTCGAGCATGGCGGTTGCGAGGGCCTCTGCCGTCGCTTCCGTCGTCGCACTGCTTGCTTGCATGCACGTAAGTATTACGGCGACGCAGCGAGTGCGCAAGCGCACGCAGTGTGCGGTCGGTCACAGAAACGCCGCGGCGCTACTGCGTGAAGGCGGTGTCGTGGTCCGCCGTGCGGCGGAACGTCAGCGCCTTGGCGTCGAACACGTAGTCGCGCTCACGCAGCTTCGCGGGGCAGCAGAGGTCATCGCCCTCGGCGTAGCGCGGCTCCAGCACGCTGAGCGTCGTCCCGGAGATTCGCAGCGACGCGCCGTAGAGCGACTGCAGCCGGAAGACGACCTTCAGCGACGTCTGGTCGTCGGTCTGTGCGGTCTGCTGGCCGTGGGTGGAGAAGACGTAGAGGCCCACGGCGCCGGCCGCGCCGCCGGTGGAGACCAGGATCAGCGCGTCCTGGCGACCGTCGCCGGTGACGTCGAGAAAGCCGCTGCGCGGATCGACGATCGCGCTCTTGTTGGACAGCATGCGCTTGACCCCGGCGCTGGTCTTGGGGTCGTCGAGCAGCTTCTTGGTGAAGACGGTCTGCGACGGCGTCGGGTCGGCTTGGGCGAGCGGGCCGGCAAGCGCGGCGAGGCCGGTCACCGCGACGGCGGCGAGCGGGAGGGCCGTGAGGCGGCGGGCGCGGCGCATGGCGACATGGTGGCGCATGTGCAGCGCCGCCGGCTAGGGCTGCAGCAGCTGGTTTTGCGAGGACGGGCGTGGCTTGCCCACCACGATGCGCGCGGCGCGGACCCCGTCGACGCTGACCTTCAGCGCGTAGGTGCCCTGCTTGACGTCGCCCTTGACCGACGCGGTCTCGCGTGGGCTGATCGGACCGGTCTCGATCGCTTTGACGCCGGGGCTGTCGCCGCCCGGGTCATCGGCGGACTCCAGCGTCACCTGCTGTGAGGACGTCGACTGGTTGGAGATGATCAACGTGATCGGGCCCGCGCCGAACCGCTTGGGGGAGACCGAGACGGCCTCGTCGTTGATCGACGCGCTGATGACGATCGGCGTCGGCGGCCGCTCCGCGTTGGTGTACTTGTGGTCGTCCGAGCCGCAGGAGGCCAGCACGACGGCAGCGGTCAGCGCGCAGGCGGCTGCCGCTGCCTGTCGGGGCTTCCTGCGGTGTGCGGGGCTCTGGCTCCTCATCCTTCGACCCGGGCCGGTCCCATCCGCGAGGACGGGGTGGCGGCCCGGCGCGAACCCTAGCCGAGCGGAAGCTTTCGCGCCATTGACCGGTGCGCTGGGGACCGTTGAGCCGTCATCTCAGCCGTCATGGTCTCCACCGGTGTGCAGCGCGGCGCGGTCGGCCTCGATGTCCTGCAGCCGTTCTTGGAGGCGATCCCACGACTCGGCCTCCGCGGCGTCGTACGCGCGCCCCTGCAGCTCGGCGAGATCCTCGCGGTACGCGCTCCACGCCTTGCGGGTGCGCTCATCCAGCGTGCTGTCGTGGGGGGTGAACGTGGCCATGGGTCCTCCGATCCGGCTGGGGGTCGGCTCGCACCGTACTCCGGAGGCCGGTCGAACGCCCTGCAACGACTTGCCCGGTGCGTCCGAAGACCGGAGTACAAACACACGTTCGCCATGGACGTCGCCGTCTCCGCCTCCCCCGATCTCCTCGATGCCGCGCTGGCCACGGCCGAGTTCCTCGTCGTCGACACCGAGACCAACGGGCTGGCTGGCGAGCGGTGCGAGGTCACCGAGATCGGCGCGGTGCTCGTGGGCGGCGGCGAGCTCCACGAGCGTTGGGAGACGCTCGTGCCGGTGCGGGCGCCGCTGTCGCGCGGGATCCAGCGCTTCACCGGCGTGACGCAGGCGATGGTCGACGAGGCGCCGCCGGCGGAGCTGACGCTGCCCGAGCTCGCCGAGCAGCTCGAGGGGCGCGTGCTGGTGGCCCACAACGCGGCGTTTGATCGGCGCGTGCTCGCCCAGGCGTTCGGGCGCGCGGGCGTCGCGTGGCTGGACCCGCCGTCGCTCTGCACGGTCGCCTTGGCACGGGAGCTGCATCCGCTCGCGCGCCAACGCAAGCTCGCGCCACTGGCCGAGTCGCTGGGCATCGACGTCGACGTGACGCACCGCGCGCTCGCCGACGCGGAGACCTGCGCGCGCGTGCTCTGCGCGCTCTTTCCGCGGCTGTGCGCCAACGCGGGCACGGTCGGTCAGGCGCTGGCGCTGCTGCGATCCAAGCGGCGGCGGACGGGAAACGGACCCGCCCGCCCCCGAACCGACGGCGGCACGTCACTGCGTGGCTACCGGAAGCGGAAGGTCGACTGCTCGGCGCTGCCGCCCGAGCCCGGCGTCTACATCTTTCGCAACGCCGAGGGTCAGCCGCTGTACGTCGGCAAGTCGGTGGACATCCGCGCACGCGCCAAGGCGCACTTCCGGCCGTCGTCGCCGGACACGGGCTGGATCGCCCAGGCCGAGACGGTCGACTGGGAGCAGACCAACAGCGAAGTCGGCGCGCTGCTGACCGAGTACCGGCTGATCAAGCAGCTGCGTCCGCCCGGCAACGAGCGCCTCAAGC
Source organism: Baekduia sp. (assembly GCF_035996765.1). Classification (NCBI taxonomy): domain Bacteria; kingdom Bacillati; phylum Actinomycetota; class Thermoleophilia; order Solirubrobacterales; family Baekduiaceae; genus Baekduia; species Baekduia sp. The sequence goes on along the minus strand of NZ_DASYJG010000083.1, from coordinate 55,911 downwards.
ACGACGACCACTGGGTCTATCTGCGCTGTCGGTTGGACATCGCCTATCCGATCCTGGAGATCGCGCCCGAGCCCTCGCCGGGGCTGGCGGTCAACGTCGGGCCGCTGCGCGGGCGCTTTGCCGCGGTCGAGCTGGTTGAGCAGCTGCAGTCGCTCTTCTCCCTGCGCCACTGCGGGCGGGGGATGAAGCGCCGTGAGCACCCGTCGGCCTACGGGCAGATGGGGCGCTGCCTGTCGCCGTGTCTCGGCGATCTCGATCCGAATGCCTACCGGCGCCGGCTGGACGAGGCGCTGGCGCTGTTCACGGGAGACGGCGATGGCGGGCGGGCGCTTTTGGCGCATCTGGATGGTGAGATGCGCGCGGCCGCCGCCGAGGAGCGCTTTGAACGCGCGGGCTGGTTGCGGCGCCGACGCGTCCGGCTGGCCGAGTTGCTGGAGCGCCTGGGCGGTGCGGTGGCGGCGACCCACGCCCGGCCGCGGCTCGTGCTGGCCGCGCATCCGGAGGCGGAGCGCTTCGACGCGTTGTGGCTGGTCGGCGGGCGCGTGGCGGATTGGGCGCCGCTGCGCGAGCCTGCGGATGTCTGGGCGCGGACACAGCATGCGCTGCGCGGGGGCGATGGGCGCGGCGCGACGGCCTGCGCGACGCCCGACGAGGTGGGGGCGTTGCGGATCGCGACGACGTGGCTGGCGTCGCATCCGTCGCTGGAGCTCGCGCTGTCGGCCACGATGACGCGAGCGCGCGTGGAGCGGTTCGCCGCGCGGGCACTGGCGGCAAGGCCCGACGCTTGAGGTACCGCTCCCCGGCGGCGTCGAGGGACGACCTGTGGGTCCTGGGCGCACACAAGTCGTCCCTCGATGGCTCGCGGCGCGACTGGACGCACGCCCTCCCGTGTTCTGTGGCGTTAATCGGCAGATGTTCGAGCGCATTTGGGGCCGAACCTGTGCAAGATCTGCAACGGAACCTGCAAGACGCGGCACGGATCGCCGCACGAAGCATCGGGAGGGCCTCCTGTCGCGAGACCATTCCATCATCGACGGACGCGTGCCCGGCAGCGGCTGAGGGGCCGGGCGCGCCGTCCGGCGAACGGGGCTCAGACCGTTGGCGCGGGGCGCTCGATTCGGACGGACCGACCGCCCCGCGCCAACGCTCGGCGCTGCGCCGTCAGACCAGCGGTGGCGTGACGACCTGCGCCTCGACGGCCGGCTCGCCGACGAGCACGTGATCGCCGGGGGCGACCTCGCGGCGCAGGATCGCCAGCGCGATCGGGCCTGCGGTCGGCGAGACGACGGCCGAACCGATGCGGCCGACCTCGCGCGCGTCGGCGCCCTCGGCGCCGGCGACGGTCACGACGGCGCCCGGCGCCACGGGCGCCGTCAGCTTGAGCCCGCGAAGGTGGCGGTTCGGCTTGCCCTTCCAATGCAGCCGCGCGACCGTCTCCTGGCCGACGTAGCAGCCCTTCGTGAAGCTCACCGCGCGCTCGACGATGCCGGCCTCGGCGGGCATCACGCTCTCGTCGAGGTCGATCCCGTAGCGCGGACGACCGTGCTCGACGCGGACGATCTCGGCGACCGCCTCCGGCGCCTCGATCGCGCCGGCGGCCAGCAGCGCGGCGCGCACCTCGGCAACGCGGGCGGTCTCCGGCAAGACGTCGAGCCCGCCGTCGATGCGGACGACGTACGTGCTCGCTGAGCCGGCGACGTCGTGCTCCTCCTCACCCGGGATCGGCAGTCCGGCGGCGCGCGCGACCTCCTCCGAGCGTGGCCCGACCAGCGAGAGCAGCCCGAGCTCCAGCGTGCGCTTGTGCAGCTCGGCCTGCCAGCCGATCAGCCCGCGGCGGACCTGGTCGAAGAGCGGCTGGAGCGCGACGCGCTCGCAGATGAGCAGCAGGCCGTCGGTGGTTGCGAGCGCCCGCAGGTCGCCGAGCATCCGGCCCTTGTTGGTCAGCAGCGCGGCGTAGCGGCCGTGGCCGATCTCGAGCGCGGCGATGTCGTTGCTGACCTGGCCGTCGAGGAACGCCTGGGCCTGCTCGCCGGTGAGGAGCAGCTTGCCGGCCTCGGAGCGGTCGATCAGGCCCGCGCCGCTCGTGCAGGCGTCATAGCCGGTGGAGAGCGTGTCGACGGTGGCCATGCGGTCGAGGATACGAGGACGATCTGGACATTCGGTTGAAGTCAGATTTAGGCTAGGCTAAAATCTATTCCGATGACGCTCGAAGTCTCTTCCGCAGTCCAGGACTACGCCAAGGCCATCTACTCGCTCGAGCAGCGCGGGGAGGGTGGTGCCGTCAGCACCAACGCGCTGGCCGAGCGCCTCGGCGTCTCGGCCGCCTCAGCGTCGAGCATGGTCAAGAAGCTCGACGGCCTCGGGATCGTCGAGCACGTCCCGTACCGCGGCGTCGGATTGACCGAGCGCGGCATGAACGTCGCGCTGGAGGTGCTGCGCCACCACCGATTGCTGGAGCGCTTCCTGGTCGAGGAGCTCGGTGTCCCGTGGGATCGCGTGCACGACGAGGCCGAGGTGCTCGAGCACCATCTCTCCGAGGAGTTGGAGGAGCTGATCGCCGCCAAGCTCGGCCATCCGACGATCGACCCGCACGGCGATCCGATTCCGACCGCGGATCTCAAGATCGTCGAGCCAACGACCGTCGCCATGGATGAGCTCGAGGTCGGCGCCAGCGGGCGCTTCGTCCGCGTCTCCGACAGTGACCCCGAGATGCTGCGCTACCTCGGTGCACGCGGGATCGCGCCCGGCGAGCGTTTCGAGGTGGTCGACAAGCAGCCTTTCGGTGGGCCGATCTTCGCGCGTTTCGGCGCGGTCGAGGACGTCCATCCGCTCGGCGGCCGCCTTGCGGCGGCCATGCGCGTCGAGGTTTCGGCGTGACGCCGCCGCCGGTGGACGCCCCGGCCGGTGTCGAGGCGCTCCCGCTCCCGGGCGCCTCGACCCTCCAGCGCGCACGCCGCCCCGGCATTCACGGTCGCGGCGCGCGCCTGGCGCTCATCGGCCCCGCCTTCGTCGCCTGCATCGCCTACGTCGACCCGGGCAACTTCGCCACCAACATCGCCGGCGGCTCCAAGTACGGGTACATGCTCTTGTGGGTGCTCTTGGGCGCCAACCTGATGGCGATGCTGATCCAGAACCTCTCGGCGAAGATCGGCATCGCCACCGGCAAGAACCTTCCGGAGCTCTGCCGCGCGCACTTTCCGCGGCCGGTGACCTGGGGCCTGTGGGTCCAAGCCGAGCTGATCGCGATGGCCACCGACCTGGCCGAGTTCGTCGGCGCGGCGATCGCGCTCAACCTGTTGTTCAACATCCCGCTGCTGCCGTCGGGGCTGATCACGGCCGTCGCGGCCTTCGGCATCCTCGGGCTGCAGAGCCGCGGCTACCGGCGCTTCGAGCTGGCGATCATCGGCTTTTTGGCCGTGATCCTGCTGGGGTTCCTCTACGACACGCTGCGCATCGGCTTCGACGCCGGTGAGGCGGCCAAGGGCTTCGTCCCGCACTTCGACGGCAGCGACTCGATCCTGCTGGCCACCGGCATCCTCGGCGCGACGGTGATGCCGCACGTCATCTACCTGCACTCGGCGCTGACGCAGAACCGCGTGCAGGCCACTGACGACGTCGAGCGCCGTCTGCTGCTGCGCTTCAACCGCATCGACGTCTCGATCGCGATGACGCTGGCCGGCATCATCAACATGTCCATGTTGATCATCGCGGCGTCGCTCTTCTTCGGCAACGGTCCGGACGTCGACACGATCGAGAAGGCCCATGCGGGCTTCAAGGAGCTCGTCGGGCCGTCGGCGGCGGTCGCCTTCGCGCTCGCGCTGCTGGCGTCGGGCTTTGCGTCCTCCAGCGTCGGCACCTACGCCGGCCAGGTCGTCATGCAGGGCTTCATCGCCCGGGCCGTGCCGCTGGCGGTCCGGCGGGCCGTAACGATGACGCCCGCGCTCATCGTCCTCGCCATCGGCGTCGACCCGTCCAAAGCGCTGGTCATCAGCCAGGTCGTGCTGTCGTTCGGCATTCCGTTCGCGCTGGTGCCGCTGGTGCTGCTCACGCGGCGCAAGGACATCATGGGCGCGCTGGTCAACCGCAGGCTGACGACGGTCGTCGCGGGCTTCGTCGCGGCGATCATCTCGGCGCTGAACCTCTTCCTGCTGATCGACACCTTCGGGTTGATCTAGCGCGGCCGCCGATACGATGAGCGCGATGGCCCTCGCCGACACCTTCCAGGAGATCGTCGACTCGCTGCCCGACGATTGGACCGACCTCGAGCTCGACGTCCGGATCTTCGACGAGACGCGCTACGTCGAAGGCTGCGTCTGCCTCAGCACGGTCAACGCGCAGCCGTACTCCCGGCACGACTGGCACTGGCGGATCCTCGTCGCCCACCGCTTCGGCCACGCCTCGGCGGCGCCGGCCGTCCACGGCGCGCTGAAGCTGCTCGACGACGCGGGACTGGAGGGCGAGCTCGTGGTGCGCGAGGCGCGCAGCGGGCGCGTCGAGGTCGTGCAGATGTGGGGGCGGCCCGAGTCGGTGCGCCAGGAGTTCAAGCGCATTCGCGCTCAATAACGCGGGCGCGGGGGCGGGTCAGGCGTCCGGGTCGTCCTTGAGTCCCGTGCGCGCCGTCGCCGGGTCGAACATCGTCGCGACGTCGGGCTTGCGCTTGACGATCCCGAAGCGCTGCTCCCAGGTCGCCCACTTGGCGAGCGTCGCCGGGTTGAGCTCGCCGTAGAAGTCGGCGCCGGCCGTGAACGACGGGCTGACGGCGTCGAGCTCCTTGAGGGTCAGCACGCGCTTGAGCGACGGCTCGGCGTCGGTGAGCGCCGAGACCGCGGACTCCGGGTCGTTGATCGCGCCCTCGTAGCCGCGGCGCAGCGCGCGGATCGTCGCGCGCACCACGGGCGCGCTGGTCTCCAGCGTCTCGCGCGAGGTGACCAGGACGAGCTCCGGATAGGACGGCGCGCCGAAGTCGTCGACGCGGAACTCGTGGACGCCGGGGCGCTTGGCCGCCAGCGCGACGCCTTCGGCGTTCCAGAAGGCCGTGGCGCCGGCGACCTTGCGCGAGAGCAGCGCCGGCACGGCGTCGAAGCCGACCGTGACCTTGCGGACCTTGGTCGGGTCACCGCCGTCTCCGGCGACGATCGAGTCCAGGACGGCGTCGTCGGAGGGCAGCCCGGTGACGCCAGCCTTCCTGCCTTCCAGGTCGCGGGGCCGCGTGATGCCGGGCTGGGCGAGGACCGCGGCCAGCGGCGTCTGAACGATCGCCATCACGCCCACGACGTCCTTGCCCTTGGCGCGCGCGATCGCGAGGTCGTGGATGTCGACGATCGCGAGGTCGTCGTGGCCGCTGACCACGGACTCGATCCCGTCGGTTGACGTGCCGGGCGTCTCGACGTCGAGACGGACGCCCTCGGCCTCGTCGTAGCCGCGCTGCAGGGCGAGGTAGATCCCGGCGTGGACGGCGTTGGGCGCGAAGTCCAGCAGCAGCCTGGCGTCCTGGTCGGGGCGGCTGTCGCTGCCCGAGGAGGCGGTCCCGCAGCCGGCGGCGAGCGCGACGAGGAGGGCGAGCAGGAGGGCGGTGGAGGGGCGGCGGACCATCGGCGCGGGAGGATACGGTCGGGCGCGTCGTAGGATCAGAGAGGTGCGCCGCCGTGTGACCTTCTCGCGCAACTTGACGCTGTCGCTTTCGCGGACGTGCGTTTCTCATTGCAAGTACTGCGCCTTCCAGACGCACCAGCCGCACCTGCACACGCCCGATGAGGTGCTCGCGCTGCTGGATCGCGCCGCCAAGCGCTCCGTCAAGGAGCTGCTGATCCTGACCGGCGACGACCCGGCGCACCACCCGGGCGTGCGGGCGCGGCTGGCCGAGCTGGGCTTCGCGGACTTCGTCGCCTACGTCGTGTGGTGCTGCGAGCAGGCGCTGGAGCGCGGCTTGCTGCCGCACACCAATCTCGGGGCGGTGACGCGCGAGGAGCTGGCACGGCTGCGTGAGGTGACGGCATCCCAGGGGTTGATGCTGGAGTCGATGCGCGACGACCTCGTGGCCCACCAGGGCTCGCCGACCAAGGACCCGGTGCTGCGGCTGCAGACGATTCGCTGGGCGGGGGAGCTGAAGATCCCGTTCACGTCGGGGATCCTGGTGGGGATCGGCGAGACGCGCGAGGATCGCGTCGACGCGCTGCGCGCGCTGGCCGATGTCCATGCCGAGCACGGGCATCTCCAGGAGGTCATCCTCCAGAACTTCGTCCCGCACCGGAAGTACTACGGCGAGGAGCCGGCGGAGATCGCGACGGACGCGGCGGAGCGGTTCTGGCGGACAGGGTTGCGGGATGTTCCGATCGCCGGTGTCCCGGAGTGGGCGAGCGCCGTGTCGCTGGAGGACCTCGTCGAGCTGATCGGCGTCGCGCGCGAGCTGCTGCCCGGTGTGGGCATCCAGGTGCCGCCGAACCTGAGCGAGCACTGGCCGGAGCTGGTCGCCGCGGGCGCGACCGACCTCGGCGGGCTTTCGGCCAACGGCGATCACATCTCGCCCGAGCATCCGTTCCCGTCGCCCCATCAGGTGCGCAAGCGCCTGGCCGAGGACGGCGTGGCGCTGACCGAGCGGCTCTGCGTCTATGGCGCCTATCTCGACCCGGAGTGGGTCGAGCAACATGTCCTTGACGTCGTCAAGGTCAAGTACTGGTCCTTCATCCCGCGGCGTGGGTCGGGGCGCACCGACGCGCCGTTTGCGATCCGGTCCGACCGTGTGGGCCCGGCGACCGAGCGGGCGCGCGCCGGCGAGGCGCTGTCGATCGAGGAGCTGACGGCGATGTTCGCGTCGACCGACGCGGGCGCGATCGAGGGGATGCGCGCGGCCGCCGACGAGCTGCGTGCCGAGCTCGCGGGCGAGACCGTGACGTTCGTCGTCAACCGCAATATCAACGTCTCCAACGTCTGCGTCGTGGGCTGCGCCTTCTGCGGCTTCGGACAGGGCAAGCGCTCGCCGGACGCCTATGAGCACTCCGAGGACGAGTTCCGCGGCCGCGTCCGTGAGGCCGTCGAGTACGGGGCGACCGAGCTGTGCATGCAGTCGGGAATCCATCCCGATTGGAAGTTGGATGACTACCTGCACTGGCTGCGCGTGGCCAAGGACGAGGCGTCGCAGCTGCACCTGCACGCCTACTCCCCGATGGAGATCGCGCACATGTGCGACATCTCGGGCTTGCCGCCCAGCGAGGTCTTCGCGCAGCTCCGCGACGCGGGCCTGGGCTCCACGCCGGGCACCGCCGCGGAAGTCCTCCATGATGGTGTGCGCGAGCGCATCAGCCCCAACAAGCTCCCGGTCTCGCGCTGGGTCGAGATCATCGAGGCCTCGCACCGAGCCGGCCTGCGCTCCACCTCGACGGTGATGTTCGGCCACATCGAGGAGCCGTGGGAGTTGGCCCAGCACATGACGGTCATCCGCGAGCTGCAGGAGCGCACCGGCGGGATCACGGAGTTCGTGCCGCTGTCGTTCATCCCGTTCATGACGCTGCTGGGCCGCACCCACGGCGTCGAGGAGATCTCCCGCGAGGAGAACCTCAAGCACACCGCGGTCTTCCGCCTCGCGCTGGGGAAGACCATCACCAACGTGCAGGCCTCCTGGGTCAAGATGGGGATCGAGACCGCGACCGAGGCGCTGCGCTGGGGCGTCAACGACCTCGGCGGGACGTTGATGGAGGAGTCGATCTCGCGGCTGGCCGGCTCGTATCACGGCGTGCGCCTCGACCCGCCGGAGCTGGTCGCCGCCGCGCACGCGGCCGGCCGCCCTGCGGCGGAGCGCAGCACGTTGTACACCATCTTGCGCGAGCACCCGCTGGGCGCGCCGCGCGAGGCTGTCGCTTAAGCGACGGTCAGCACGACCGCGGCGATCAGCGCGAAGCCGAGCGCCACGGCCAGCAGGCCGCCGGCGAGCGTCTGCATCACGCGGTCCTCGTCGCTGAGGGGAAGTTGCGCGAGCCGGCCCTGCGCCCAGCGGTACAGCGCGTAAGCGGCGGCCGCGTCGACCGCGAGCACCAGCCACGGGGCAAGCGTGCCGGCCAGCGTCAGCGTGCCGAGCAGGACGAGCACGGCGAGGACGATCGCGCCGGCCAGATAGGCGCCGAGCGTGCGGCGCAGCTCGGCGGGCGCGACGCTGGCCGCGGCACGCTTGCGGTCGGCAGCACGCGGGGCGGGCGTGGTGGCGGTGGCGGCGGTACGCGCGCGGCGGCGGGAGCGACCCATGGCTCGCAACAGTAGTGCTGGCCGCACTTGTGCCGGTCGGCGGATTCGCTTTAGTATCGCTCAAATGAAAACGGAGCGCCGCCCATACCGCCAGACCGCCCGCGCCGCCGCGGCGGCCGCGACGCGCGAGCGGATCCTGGACGTCGCCACCGCGCACTTCCTGGAGCGCTTCTACGACGACGTGACGCTGGTCGCGATCGCCAAGGAGGCGGGCGTGTCGCAGCAGACCGTGATCAACCACTTCGCCTCCAAGGAGGGGCTGCTCGAGGTCGTCGCCGGCCGGCTGGACCCCGAGCATGCCCGGCACGCCGATCTCGCCGATCCCGTCACCAACGTCGTCGAGGACTACGAGCCCTTCGGCGATGCGGTGATCCGCATGCTGGCCCTCGAGGAGCGCGTTCCGGCGCTGGCGCCGTTCCTGGCCCGCGGTCGCACCGGCCACCGCGCCTGGGTGGCCGGCGCGTTTGCCGGCCAACTGCCCGACCCCGCTGACGCGGCCTACGACCAGGCCTTGAACCTGCACGTCCTCGCCACCGACATCTACACGTGGAAGCTCCTGCGCCGCGACATGGGGCTGTCGCTGGAGCAGACCATCGACCACATGCGTGCGCTGATCGCAGCGCTCGCCGCCGCCAACTCCTAGTCCATGCCCGAGCCGAGGAAGATCATGTCCAACAAGTTCCTGTTCACGCTGTGGGAGGGCGGCGGTGAGACGCCGCCGATCCTGTCGATCGTCCGCGCGGCTGTCGACGCCGGCCACGAGGTCACCGTGCTCGCCGACGACGTGCTCGGGCCCGATGTGGAGGCGACGGGTGCGGAGTGGGTCCCGTGGGCCACCGCGCCCAACAAGGGCTCGTACTCGCCCGACGAGGATCTCGCTCGCGACTGGGAGGCCAAGACGCCGCTCGGCGCCTTCAAGCGCTTCCGCGACGGCATTGCGTTCGGCCCCGCAGCACGCTACGCCCGCGACACGGCCGCCGAGATCGCTCGCCGCCGCCCAGACGTCGTCGTCAACCCCACGTTGATGTTTGGCGCGCAGGCCGCGACCGAGGCCGCCGGCATCCCGCAGGCGCTGCTGCTGACCTGCAGCTATGTCGTCCCAGGCACGGGCGCCTCGCCGTATGGCAGCGGCTGGGCGCCGCCGCGCAATGCGGCGGAGCGCCTGCGACTCAAGGTGATGGACAAGATCGCGCTGCGTCTGTGGGGCGTGGGCCGCGACCCGCTCAACGCTGCGCGCGAGGAGCAGCAGCTCGCGCCGCTCGCCCATCCGTTGGAGCAGATCCACGCCGCCGAGCGCTTCCTGGTCCTGACCAGCCCGGCCTTCGACATCCCAGTGCCGCGGCTGCCGGCCAACGTCCGCTATGTCGGGCCGCGGCTCGATGACCCGGCGTGGGCGGGCACGTGGACGCCCCCGGCGGGCGACGCGCCGCTCGTGCTCGTCGGGCTCAGCTCGACGTACATGGCCCAGGGAGACCTGCTGGCGCGGATCGTCACGGCGCTCGGCGCGCTGCCCGTTCGCGCGCTGGTCACGCTCGGGCCGTCGCTGGAGCCCGACGTCCTCGGCGCGACGCCACCCAACGTCACCGTCGTGGCTTCGGCGCCACACGCCGAGGTGCTCAAGCACGCAGCACTCGTCGTCACCCACGCCGGCCACGGCACCATCATCAAGTCCCTGGCCGCAGGCGTGCCGGTCGTCGCCCTGCCGATGGGCCGCGACCAGCCCGACAACGCGGCGCGTGTGGTTGCCGCGGGCGCCGGCGTCACGCTGAAGCCGTCGGCGAAGGTCGAAGCGATCCGCGCTGCGGTGGCCGACGTCCTGGCGACGCCGTCCTACACGGCCGCTGCGGGCCGTCTCGCCACGGCGATGGCGGCCGAGGGCGAGGCCGACCGCGCGCTGGCTGAACTGGAGGCCTTGGCGGCGAGGCGGGACGCCGCGCACAGCGTCCCGCTATAGGTTTGGGGCATGGCCGAAGCGATCACCCGCGAGGGACTGGCACAGCTCAAGAGCGAGCTCGAGGAGCTCGAGGGGGAGGGCCGGCGCGCGATCGCGCAGCGGATCCTCATCGCCCGTGAGCTGGGCGACCTGTCCGAGAACGCGGAGTACCACGCCGCCAAGGAGGACCAGGCGCATCACGAGACGAAGATCCTGCGCCTCACCGAGCGGCTGCGCAACGCGACGGTCGTCGAGTCCGACGCCGACGCCACGGTTGTCACCTTCGGCGCCACGGTCAACGTGACCGACGTCAAGTCGGGCAAGACGGTGAAGTACACGATCGTCGGCGCCACCGAGGCCGACCTCAAGATGGGCAAGCTGTCGGCGGAGTCGCCGGTCGCCAAGGCGCTGATCGGCACGGCGCCGGGCGACACGGTCGCCGTCTCGACGCCGAGCGGCAAGCGTGAGCTGAAGGTCGAGAGCCTGGGGTAATCGCCCAGGGGGCGATTCCCCTTTGCGAGATTCGCAGAGGGCGAACTCGCGGGCTACTGGAAGAGGTCCTCGGCGCGGCTGCGCACGAGGGCCTGGGCGCCCGGGCCGTCCTCGGCGGTCACGTGGCGCTCCAGCCCGGTGACGAGCACGGCGGGCTCGCCGGCGTCCTTGCCGCCGCGGGCGAGATCGGCAGCCGCGGCCGCCTGGTCGGCGGTGGCGATCCACGTGGCGCGCAGCTCGCGGCTGTGGGCGTCGGTGCGGCCCCGCCAGTCCTCCAGCGGCGCGAGGCCGGCGATGCCGACCGCGACGTCGCACTGACCGTGGCGCCAGGCGCGGCCGAAGGAGTCGGCGATGACGACGGCGGGATGGCCGGGCAGCGCTGCCCGCAGGGCACGCGCCGAACCGTCCGGGTCGGCGGGGAGCAGGACGAGCTCGTCGTCGCCCGCGGTGTTGGAGGCATCGACGCCGGCGTTGGCGCAGACGAAGCCGTGGTGGGTCCGTGAGATCAGGACGCCGTGCTCGGCGCGCACGATCTCGGCGCTCTCGCGCAGGACGACCTCGACGTGGCGCGGGTCCTTCTCGCCGCCCAGCCGCGCTGTCAGCTCGAGCGCGCGCGCCGACGGCTCCACGTCGGCGAGGGCGACCACGCGACCCTCGGCCTTGGACACCACCTTGTGGGCAACCACCAGCACTTCTCCGGGGCCGAAGCCAGAGGCGCCGGGGGCGAGCGCGCTGCGCGCGGTTGCGAGCAGCGCTGCCAGGTCATCCCCCGCGCGCACTTCGGGCAGGCCCGGCAATGCCCGGGCCGCGATCATCGGCCGCCCACGCGGCCAAAGCGCGCCAGCAGGCCGCGCGTGTGCGACGCGCCGCCGCGGACATCTTCCAGCGCGGTGCGCAGCGCGGCGAGGTCGTCGACGGTGTCGACGTCCAGGCCGAGCGTCGGCATGGCGATCAACGTGCAGGTTGCGCCCGCCTCCTGGGCCAGGCGCTCGTGGCGCTCGCGCGATCCGGGACCAAAGGCGGGCTGGATCGCGTCGGGTGGCGTCAGCAGCAGCCCGTTGGTGCCGTCGCCGTGGCGATCGGGGACGACGACCACGTCGGGGAGCTCCACCCCTTCAGCGTCCTCGAGCAGCTCGTCGAGCTCGGTCGGGTCGAGCGCCGGGCAGTCCCCGGGCACGAGCAGCACGCGCGTGGCACCGCGCTCCATCGCCGCCTGCACGCCGCGTCGCGCGGCGGCGCTGTGGCCGACGTCGTCGGGATCGTCGATGACCGCGGCGGCGTCATAGCCGGCGGCGAGCGCGACGGCCATCGTCTCGCCGGAGACGACAAGCACCTCGTCAATGCCCTTGGCGCGGCGCAGCGCGATCAGCACGTCGGTGACCATCGCCTCGGCCAGCGCGCGGCGCGTGCCGTCCGAGAGCCCGTTGTCGAGGCGCTGCTTGGCCACGCTGAAGCGCTTGATCGGCAGGACGGCGATCGTCCGGCCGCGGCGGGCGGCCATCAGCGCAGGCCCTCGGCGAAGCGCAGCGTCGCCTCGGCCACCCGCGCGCGCCCCGCGGGGTCGGCGAGCAGCGTGTCGGTGCGCAGCGTGGGAAGCGCGAGGCTGTCGAGATCCTCGTCGGCGACGAGCCCGTCGAGCAGGTCGCCGTAGTAGCCGGCGACGCCGGCCGCGTCGACCGAGACGCCCGCCCACTCCAAGAACGGCTTGGTCGGGCCCTTGAGGACCTGGCCGCCGACGACGGGCGAGAGCGCCACGACCGGCGCCGCGCTGGCGCGCAACGCATCGGCCATGCCCGGCACGGCGAGGATGGGGCGAATCGAGATCACCGGGTTGGAGGGTCCCACGATGATGGCCTTTGCTGCGGCGACGGCTGCCAGGACCTCGGGTGAAACGGTTGCGGCGTCGATGCCGTCGTAGCGCACGTCGTCGATCGGCAGGGCCGCGCGCTCGCGCACCATGAACTCCTGGAACGGCACCCAGCGATCGCCGCTGCGGACGCTCGTGCGCACCGGTGCGTCGGCCATGGGGAGGACCGTGGCTCGCAGGCCGAGGGCGTTCGTCAGCTCCGCGATCGTCTCGGTCAGCCGCGCGCCGCCGGCCAGCAGCTGCGCGCGGCGCACGCCGTAGGCCAGATCGCGATCGCCGAGGTTGAACCAGACCTCGACGCCGAGCTCGCGCAGGCCGTCCATCACGGCGAACGTGTCGCCGGCCAGGCCCCAGCCGCGCTCGTCGATGCGATCGGCCAGCCAGAACGTCACGAGGTCGGGGTCGGGCGCCACGTAGGCGCCGTAGAGCTCGACATCATCGCCGGTGTTGGCGATCACGACAAGGTCGTCTCCGGCGACGTCGGCCATCCCGCGGGCGAGCTTCGCGCCTCCGGTACCGCCGGCCAGGACGACCACCGGGGAGCGGGAGTCGAAGTCCATGCGGCGCGGACGATACCCGCGGGGCGTCAATTCGAGCCCCGAGAGCGTCGAGGGACGACTGATGGTCGGTTATCGACCATCAATCGTCCCTCGAGCCCCGGGGTGGGTGGTGGCTCAGCGGCCGCTGAACTCCGGCTGACGCTTCTCGGCGAAGGCGCGCGTGCCCTCGCCGAAGTCTTCCGAGCGCGCGCAGAGCTCCTGGGCGACGACCTCGAGCTCGAGCGTCGCCGAGAGGGTCGGCTTCGCCACGCTATCCAGGAGGCGCTTGGCCAGGGCCACGGCGCGTGGCGCGCAGGCCAGCAGCTCGTTGACGAGCTGCTCGGTCGCCGCGTCCAGCTCCTCGGCCGGCGCGACGCGGTTGACCAGGCCGATGCGCTCGGCCTCGACGCCGTCGATCACCTTCGAGGCCATGATCATCTCCTTCGCGCGGCCGAGGCCGACGACGGCCGGCAGGCGCGACGAACCGCCGACGTCGGGGATCAGGCCGACGCGCGTCTCGACCAGGCCGATGACGCTCTCGGCGGCCATCACGCGCAGGTCGGCGGCCAGCGCCAGCTCCATCGCCCCGCCGATGCACGCGCCGTGGATCTGGGCGATCGTCGGCTTGGGCATCTCCTCCAGCAGGTTCCACGTCTCGATGATCGGGCGACGCGAGGCGCGCAGCTGGCCCGGGTCGGCAGCCAGGCCGCCGAGGAAGTTGACGTCCATCCCGCTGGAGAACATCGGGCCCGCGCCGCGCAGGACGACGCAGTGGACGCCACCGTCGTCGGCCGCCGCGCTCAGCGCGTCGCGCAGCCCGAGCACCAGCTCGTCGTTGAAGGCGTTGCGCTTCTCCGGGCGGTTCAGGATGACGTGGCGGACCGCGCCGCGGTCCTCGGTCTCGACGATTGGCATGGTCGAGACTGTACGCGGCGGTTCATCTCAGCGCGCGTCCAGTTAGGGTCCTGCGCCATGGCCGAGATCAAGAAGGTTGGAATCGTCGGGTGCGGGCTCATGGGTCATGGGATCGCACAGGTCGTCGCGACCGCCGGCTACGACGTCGTCGTCCGCGAGGTCGATGACGCGACGCTGCAGAAGGGGCTGGGCAAGATCGAAAAGCAGCTGGCCCGCGCCGTCGAGAAGGGCAAGTCGACCCAGGAAGACGCCGACGCGATTCGCGCGCGCCTGAACGGCACCACCGACTACGCCGACTTCGCGGATGCCGACCTCATCATCGAGGCGATCACCGAGAACCTCGGCCTGAAGCTGGAGATGTGGAAGGAGCTCGACGCGATCGTCAAGCCCGACGCCATCTTCGCCACCAACACGTCGTCGCTGGCCGTCATCGACCAGGCCGCCTCGACCTCGCGCCCGACGCTCTTCGCGGGACTGCACTTCTTCAACCCCGCGCAGGTCATGAAGCTCGTCGAGGTCGTGCGCGGCGTGACCACGACCGATGAGACCTTCGACGCGGTCCTCGCCTTCGCCGAGTCGCTGCAGGGCAAGATCGCGATTCCGACCAGGGACAAGGCCGGGTTCATCGTCAACCGCCTGCTCGTTCCCTACATGTTGGACGCGATGCGCGCCTATGAGGAGGGCGTCGGCTCGATCGCGGAGATCGACGCGGCGATGAAGGCCGGCGCCGGCCACCCGATGGGCCCGCTGACGCTCGCCGATCTGGTCGGCAACGACACGACGGGCGCGATCTGCGACGTGCTCTTCGACGAGTTCCGCGAGCGGCGCTTCGCCCAGCCGCCGATCCTGCGCAAGATGCTCTCGGCCGGCTGGTACGGCCGCAAGGCCGGCATCGGCTTCTATGACTACTCGGGCGACGAGCCGGTCGAGAACCCGGGGCTCGCGCGTTAAAGACCGCGTTTGCGAGGCTGGCGGTCGGGCACCGCAAGGGGTATGAGCTTGACCTCTTCCACCGTCCCGACCGTCACCCTCAGCGATGGGGAGCAGATCCCCCAGCTCGGCTTCGGGGTCTTCCAGGTCCCACCGCAGGACACCGCCGACGTCGCCACGCGCGCGCTGCTGGCGGGCTATCGCCACATTGACACCGCCGCGGCCTATCGCAACGAGGCAGGTGTCGGGCAGGCCGTGCACGCCGCGGGCCTGCAGCGTGATGACGTCTACATCACGACCAAGTGCTTCAACGACGACCACGGCTTCGAGCAGGCCAAGCGCGCACTGCACGCCAGCCTCAAGCGGCTGGAGATGGAGCACGTCGATCTGTACCTGATCCACTGGCCCGTGCCGTCGGTCGACCAGTACGTCGAGACGTGGCAGGCGTTGATCGAGCTGCAGCAGGATGGCCTGGCGCGCTCGATCGGCGTGTCGAACTTCCAGCCCGCGCACCTGGAGCGGATCATCGCCGAGACGGGCGTCGCGCCGGTCGTCAACCAGGTTGAGTTGCACCCGTACTTCCAGCAGACCGGCCTGCGCCGCGAGCATGCCGACCTCGGGATCGTGACCGAGTCGTGGAGCCCGCTGGCCCAAGGCAAGGTGCTCGAAGACCCGATGCTCGTGGAGATCGCTGACGCGCATGGGGTGACGACCGGCCAGGTGACGATCCGCTGGCATCTGCAGTTGGGCAACGTCGTGATCCCGAAGTCGGTGACCCAAGAGCGGATCGAGGAGAACTTCGACGTCTTCGGGTTCACGCTGAGCGCCGCCGAGATGGATGTGATCACCACGCTCGACGCAGGCGACCGGACCGGGCCAGATCCGGATACGTTCGTCCGGCCGTAGGGCGGCCGTAGGGCAGGAGCGGTGTGCCGCGCGGCGAAGGCCGCGTGGTGCTCGTCTCACTGCTGAGTCCGCTGCGCCCGAAACCCTTCCGCGGGGACGTGGTCGCGGCGGGCGTCGTCGTGCTCGCGACGCTGGTGTGGGTCGTGACGGCGCGGTTTTCGGACACGTGGGGGTCGGGTGTGCACCTGGCCTACGCGGCGGTCGCGTGGGCGTTCGTGACAGCGATGGGCGTGCTGTCGCCGATGGAGGGGGATGAGCCGCGGGCGTATCAGTCGGTGCTCTATGTGGCGTCCGTCGCGCTGTTCATCGACGTCGTCGCGCAATTCAGCCGTGTGCTGGGCTCCGACAGCGCAGACTCGTCGGGCACCCTGACCTGGGTGCTGGCCGCCGTCGCAGCGTTCGCGCTGGCGTTCGCTCGGGGTCGCAACAGCGCCGTCTGCACACTGCTCGGTGCGCTGGCCGGTGGCCTCGCGGTGCTCGCGGCGGTGGAGTGGATCTGGTCGCCGAACGGCTTTGCGACCGACCGCTGGGTGCTGCTCGGGTTGATGGTCGTCTTCGGCTTCGCCGCGGTCGGCCAGCGTGACCGGCGTCTGCGTCACGGCGTGGCGCTCATCGACGCGGTCGGCCTCGCGGCGCTGGCCATCGCGGCGAGCTTCATCGTCGCGCAGGGCTTTCGCGTCACCATCGTCGGCGACGAGGTACAGCCGCCGCCGGGCGTGGCCTGGGGCTGGGAGCTCCTGATCCTCGCCGTCGGCTTCGGCCTCATCGCCTACAGCTCGGTCGACCGCCAACCCGGCCCGGCCTACCTCGGGGTCCTGAACCTCATCGCCTTCACGGCCATCACCTCACTGGAGATCGACGACCACGGCGCGACCCTCCTGGGCTGGCCCCTCGTCCTGGCGCTGGCAGCGACCTTCTTGTTGGCCATCGGCCTCCGTCCCACGACGCCCGCACCACCCCCACCCGACATCGACACGCCCGAGCCACCACCGCTCCCACTGCGCTGAGGGGGCGAGTTTCCGACGCTCGTCGCCTAGTGACGATGAGGTCACCGAGCTCGACGGGGTTGCGACGACGACGGTCGTCCGGACGCTTCTGGACCTCGCGGCCATCGTCCCGACCCACCACCTACGGCGCGCCGTCGAGCGCGCTGAGCAGCTCGAGCTCTTCAATCTTGACGCCGTGACCCGGACGCTCGCGGCCCACCCGCGGCAGCCCGGGCGGCGTCAGCTCATCGACCTGATCTCCGATCTCCAGGACCACGGAATCCCGCGCACACGCAGCGACGTCGAGGCCGCGTTCCTGCAACTCTGCCTCGATCACGGCCTCCCACGGCCGCACGTCAACCGCATCAACAACGGCGCCGAGCGGGATTTTCGCTTCCCGGACCACAACCTCATCGTCGAGGTCGACAGCTACACCTTCCATCGTGGCCGCCGGCCTTTGCCGACGATCGAGCTCGCGACCGCGACGCCCTCCGTCGCGGCCATCGCACCGCGCGCTTCACGGCGAAGGAGATCGCGTCCACAACCGCCGCCGTCGCCCGCGAGCTTCGAGCACTCCTCAACCTCACCTAAGCTTGAACCCATGTCCACGCTGTTGCCCATCGGTGAGGTCGCGAGGCGCTGTGGGGTGGCTGCGTCGGCGCTGCGGTTCTACGAGGAGCGGGGGTTGATCGCGTCGGAGCGTGCGGGCTCTGGCCATCGCCGGTATCCGCGGCCCGTCCTGCGGCGCATCGCGTTCATCGTCTTCGCCCAGCGGATCGGGCTGACGCTGGAGGAGATCGGCGTCGAGCTGGCCAAGCTGCCGCCTGACCGGGCGCCGACGCGCAAGGACTGGGCGCGGCTGTCGAGCGGGTGGTCGGCGCGAATCGACGACCGGATCACAGAGCTCGAGCGGCTGAAGGCCGGGCTGACCGAGTGCATCGGGTGCGGCTGCCTGTCGCTGGATCGCTGCCGCCTGGCCAATCCCGACGATCGCGCCGGCCGGCTCGGCCCCGGCCCGCGCTACTGGGTCGGGGACCGGCCGGCGGCCGCGATCTCTTAGCGCGCTCCTACTCGCCGAACGGATTGCTGCTGGGCGGGAGGCCGGTCTGGCCGCCGGGTGCCTCGGGTGCTGCCGGTGGGGCCGCCGTCGGTGGGGCGGGCGGAAGGCCGGAGCTGGTGCCCGCAGACCCGAGCGCCTCACCCTGCGGATCGGTGAACGGCGGCCAGTCCTCGGTCAACAGCCCGAAATAGGCGTTGGCCCGTTGCTGGTAGGAGACGCCCAGGACGATCATGTCCTGCAGTCCCTTGGGCTGCTTGCCCATGATCACGATCACGAACCACGCGATGAACGCGCCGATCTCCCAGACGATCTGCATCGCGTAGACGATGATCATGACCGGAATCGCCAGGATGATCCGGAACAGGACCTTCAGGCGGTTGTACTCCGCCTTGGGTGGCGGGATCTTGACGTGGACGGGGTAGCTGTCGGTGTCGCCGCTGAACGGCGGGTACTCGTCGGTCAGCAGCGCGATGTAACCGTAGACGGCCGTGCTGTAACGCTGCTGGCCGCAGACGAAGTCGTAGAGCCCCCGCGGGTAGCGCCCCGTGAAGAGGAGGGCGAACCAGGCTGCAACGACGGCGAAGAACGCCGCAACGGTCCACACCGCCACGACGATGTAGTGCGGAATCGCGAGGAAGTAGCGAAAGAACGTCGTAAGGCGGCTGCGCTTCTCGACGTACTGCGCTTCGAAAATCGGCTGATCGGTCATCGTGGCCGAGCCTAAACCGCCCGCCGGTCGGTTGCCAGGTGGCTAACCGCCCTGTGACGCCATCTCCACGAAGACGTCCAGTGAGGACGGGTTGGCCAGCGAATCGCGCGACGCCGCCTGATCGACGGGTTGCCCCATCAGGATCCGCTTGACCGGGACCTCCAACACCTTGCCGCTCAGGGTGCGGGGGATCTCGGCGATCTGGCGGACCTCGTTGGGCACGTGGCGCGGCGAGCAGTCCGAGCGGATCCGCTGCTTGATCTGGGCGACGAGCGCGTCGGTCAGCTCCTCGCCCTCGCGCAACACCACGAACAACGGCATCCAGCCCTCGGTGCCTTCGCGCGGGATGTCGACCACCAGCGCGTCGACGACGACATCGTCGGCCAGCACCGCGCGGTAGATCTCGCTGGTGCCCATCCGGATCCCGCCGCGGTTGATGGTGGAGTCGCTGCGGCCGTAGATGATGGCCGTGCCGCGGTCGGTGATCTCGATCCAGTCGCCGTGGCGCCAGACGCCGGGGTAGTGCTCGAAGTAGGACTCGCGCAACCGCGATCCGTCCTCGTCGCCCCAGAGGAAGATCGGCATCGACGGCATCGGCTCGGTGATCACGAGCTCGCCGACCTCGCCGATCAACGGCTTGCCATCCGAATCCCAGGACTCGACCTTGGCGCCCAGCGCGCGGCCCTGGAGCTCACCCCGATACACGGGCAGCGTCGGCACGCCGCCGACGAAGGCGCTGACGACGTCGGTCCCGCCGCTGGTCGAGAACAGCCACGTGTCGGCGCCGACGTGGTCATAGACCCACTGAAAGCCCTCGGGCGCCAGCGGTGAGCCGGTCGAGCCGACCGCGGTCAGCGCGCTGAGGTCGCGGCCCTCGCCGGGCTCGACGCCCGCCTTCATGCAGGAGGCGAGGAAGCTCGCGCTCGTCCCGAACGTCGTGGTTTGCGACTGCGCTGCGAGATCCCACAGGCGGTCCAGCGACGGCGTGCCCGGGTTGCCGTCGTACAACACGATCGACGCCGGCGTCAGCAGCACGCCCACCAGGAAGTTCCACATCATCCACCCGGTGGTGGTGAACCAGAAGACGCGGTCGCCCTCCTGGGCGTTCAGATGCAAGTGCATCTTCTTGAGGTGCTCGAGCAGCACGCCGCCCTGGCCGTGGACGATCGCCTTGGGCAGCCCGGTCGTGCCCGACGAGTACAACACCCACAACGGGTGGTCGAAGGGCAGCTGGGCAAACTCCAGCGGCTCCTGCTGCTTGATCAGCTCGCGCCAGGGCATGACCCCCGCGGGCGCGTCGCCTGCGGCGCCGAGGTAGTCCAGCAGCACCACGTGCTCCAGCGACGGGATCTCGTCGCGCAATCCGGCGACGACGTCGCGGCGGTCGAAGTCCTTGCCGCCGTAGCGGTAGCCGTCGACGGCGATCAGGAGCTTGGGCTCGATCTGCGCGAAGCGATCGACGACCGAGCGCGCGCCGAAGTCCGGCGAGCACGACGACCACGTCGCCCCGATCGACGCGCAGGCCAAGAACGCCGCGATCGCTTCGGGGATGTTGGGGATGTAGCCGACGACGCGGTCGCCGGGGCCGATGCCCAGGAAGCGCAGGCCGGTGGCAATGCGCGCGGTGAGGTCGCGCAGCTCGCCCCAGGTCATGAAGTCCAGCTCGCGCAGCTCGGAGGCGTGCTGCAACGCGATCGCTGAGTCCTGCTTGCCGCGGAAGATGTGCTCGGCGTAGCTCAGCCGGGCGCCCGGGAACCACTGCGCGCCGGGCATCTCGCGCGAGGCCAGCACGCGCTCGTATGGCGTGGAGGCCTGGACGTCGAAGAACCGCCAGATCGCCGCCCAGAAGTCCTCGAGCTCATCGACCGACCACTGCCAGAGATCGGCGTAGGAGCTCGTGACCTCGACGTCGCGGGTCAGCGACACCCAGCGTGCGAACCGGGTGAGGGTCGCGGTCTCCACGCGCTCGGCGGTGGGGGACCACAGGACCTTCGGCTCGGCATCGGGCATCTGTGCCCGAACTCTTTCACACGCCAACGTCTTTGATCAGGAGACCGTCAGCGTCGCGTTCATGCCCGCCGTCTCGTGGTTGACGGGCGTCGTCAACGTGCAGAAGAGGCGGTAGCTGCCGGCGGTCAGCTTGAGCGTCTTGGTGCTGTTCTGCCCTGAGCCGGTGAGCGGGAAGTCGACGGTTGCGCCGGCGTGGTCGGTGGGGACGACGCGGAGGTTGTGGTCGTCCTCGCCCTGGTTGTGGAGCTGGACGACCACGGAGCCGGCGGCGACGCTCGCGCGGGAGAGGCGCGCGGAGTAGCCGGTGCGGTCGTCGAGGGTGACGCCGACGGCCTGCAGCGACGGTGGCGGTGGGGCGCCGCCGGATGTTCCGGGTGGGGTGGTGCCGTTGCCGGATGCGGGGTCGCTGGCCGCTGGGAGTGCGCCTGTGCTTCCGGTGGCCGCGGGCACACCTGTCGTGCCCGTCAGCGGCGGGGCGCCCGTCAGCGCTTGCAGCGGCACCCACGCCACGCCGGCGTCGAGCTTGACCGCATGTGCCCGTTGGCGTGGCTTCTTCACGCTCGCCTTGCGCGCGGCATGGCGCTTGGGCGACTTGGCGACCGCCTGCGCGGCGGCGCCACCGCCGAGCGCGGCGACCAGCGCCAGCACGAGCAGTCTGCGCACGGACATGGACATCGTCCAGCCTGCATCGGCCGGGCCGCCAGGGATCTCAAGGCCGCGGCCGGTAGCGTGGACCCCAATGGACGCCACCACGCTCGCCTTCGCCGGAGCCGCCGAGCAGGCTCGCCTCATCCGCGACGGCGAGGCCACCTCGCGCGCGGTCGTCGAGGCGACGCTTGCGCGCATCGCGAAGATCGATCCGCTGATCAACGCCTATCGCGTGGTGCTGGCCGAACGGGCGCTGGCCGAGGCCGACCAGGCCGATGGGCGGCGCGGCGCCGGCGACTCCCGGCCCCTGCTCGGCGTGCCGGTCGCGATCAAGGACGACGTCGACGTCGCCGGCGAGCCGACCGCGTGGGGCGGGGCCGCCCACGCGGGCCCGGTGGCGCGCGACGCCGAGGTCATTCGCCGGCTGCGTGCGGCCGGCGCGATCATCATCGGCAAGACGCTGGTGCCGGAGATGACGATGTTGCCGTCGACCGACACCACCACCTTCGGCTCGTCGCGCAATCCGTGGGATCTCAACCGCACGCCAGGCGGCTCCAGTGGCGGCAGCGGGGCGGCGATGGCGTCGGGCCTGGCGGGCGTGGCGCTCGGCTCCGACGGGGCGGGCTCGATCCGGACCCCGTCGGCGTGGAACGGCCTCTTCGGGCTCAAGCCGACGCGCGACCGCGTGCCGCTGGCCCCGCACGACGACGCGTGGCAGGGGCTGTCGGTCAGCGGGCCGCTGGCGCGTCGGGTGGTCGACGCGGCGCTGTTCTTGGATGCGACGGTCGATGACGGTGACGTGCCGGAGGGCGGCTTCGTGGGCGCCGCGGCGCGCGAGCCGGGGCGGCTGCGGATCGCGGTCAGCACGAAGGCGCCGCCGGGCGCGATGCCGTGGCTGGGGCGCGAGGAGCGGCGCGCGGTGCAGGACATGGCGGCGCTGCTGCGCGGGCTCGGCCACGACGTCGTCGAGCGCGACCCGGATTACCCAGGGTCGCTGTGGCCGGCGGGCCTGGTCCGGGTCATGCGCGGCGTCGGCGATGACGTGGCGGCGTTCATGCCCCATCCCGAGCGGCTGGAGCCGCGGACGCGGGCGTTGGCGGCGCTGGGTCGCCGCACGCCGGCGTCGCTGGTGCGCTGGGCGCGCGAAGCCGAGGTTGAGCAGACGGCGCGGCTGAGCAAGCTGTGGGAGGACGTCGACGTCCTGCTGACCCCGGCGACCGCTGACGGGCCGTACCGCGTCGGGGTCGTCGGCCGCTGGTCGACGCCCGTCTATCTCGTGCGCGGCGCCGAGCGGCTGACGTGGATGCCGGCTTGGAACATCACGGGCCAGCCGGCGGCCGCGGTGCCGGCGGGTCTTGACGACGACGGGCTGCCGATCGGCGTCCAGCTTGTCGGGCGCCGCGGAGAGGATGGACTGCTGTTGTCGCTGGCGGCCCAGGTCGAGGCGGCGCGGCCGTGGATCGATCGCCGGCCGGGAGCGATCGCGTGAGCGACGCCGAGGGCGCGCTTCTCGACATCGCGGTCGAGGCGGCGCGCACTGCCGGCGCGCTCCTGCTGGAGCGCTTCGGCAGCGAGCGCGTGCTGGCGACCAAGTCGACGTCGACCGATCTCGTCAGCGCCGCCGACCTGGCCGCCGAGGCCGCGATCCGGGAGATCCTCGCGCGCCGCGCGCCCGACGACGCGATCATGGGGGAGGAGGGCGAGGACACCGGCGGGACGTCCGGGCGCCGCTGGGTCGTCGACCCGCTCGACGGCACGGTGAACTTCTTGTACGGGTTGCCCCAATGGTGTGTGAGCGTCGCATGCGAGGGGCAGGCCGCGGCGATCTTCGACCCCGTGTTGGACGAGCTCTTCACGGCGACGGCAGACGGGCCTGCTGAGTGCAATGGCATTGCCTTGAACCCGACGCCGCCCAAGGATCTCGCGCACGCGCTGGTGGCGACGGGCTTCGGCTACGACACGCGGCGGCGCGAGCTGCAGGTGGAGGTCGCGGCGCGTGTGGTGCCGCGCGCCCGCGACATCCGCCGCGGCGGGTCGGCGGCGTTGGACCTCGCCTGGACCGCTGCGGGTCGCCTGGACGCCTACTACGAGCGCGGCGTCAACCTGTGGGACGTCGCCGCCGGCGAGCTGATCTGCGCGCGGGCGGGGCTGGAGGTCGTCCGGCTGGCGCCGGTCGGCGAGCTGCCGTGGGGCACGCTGGCCGCGCCGGTCGAGATCGTCGACGACCTCCACGCGCTGGTGTCCTGAGCTGGACGTCGCCGCTGGTCCGTTGGTCGCCCTTGTCTCCGGGCGGCCCGGGTGGTCTCCTTGGTGGACGGCCAACGACGCGTGAGAGGGAGACGAGCGCGATGTTCGAAGAGGGTCAGCTCTACTCGCCGGTCACCCAAGGTGACGATGGGCGCGTGGAGGTCCACCTCGGCGAGGACCATCCGGGCTTCCACGACCCGGCCTACCGCGAGCGGCGCAACGAGATCGCCGCGGCGGCGATGGCGTGGACGCCTGGCGATGGCGTTCCGCAGATCGCCTACACCGAGGTGGAGAACGACATCTGGCGCATCGTCTCTCGCGAGTTGCACGTCAAGCATGAGCGGTATGCGTGTCGGGAGTTCTTGGAGGCCAAGGCGGCATTGGGATTGCCGGAGGACCGGGTTCCGCAGCTCAATGAGGTGACCGACGGGTTGCGGCCCTTGACCGGTTTTGAGTACCACCCGGCGCCGGGGCTCGTGGCGCTGCGCGAGTTTTACGGCTCGCTCGGCGACCGCGTCTTTCACTCGACGCAATATGTACGCCATCCCTCCGAGCCGCTCTACACGCCCGAGCCCGACGTCATCCACGAGGTCATCGGCCACGGCAACCTCCTGGCGTCACCGCGCTTTGCCGCCATCAAGCGCGAGGCGGGGCTCGCCGCCCAGCGCGTCGAGACCGACGAGGCGCTGCAAGTGATCGCCGACGTCTTCTGGTTCACCATGGAGTTCGGCGTCCTGCACGAAGACGGCGAACTGCGCGCCTACGGCGCCGGCATCCTCTCCAGCTACGGCGAGATCGAAGAGTTCCGCCACATGGAGATCCGGTCGCTGAACTTCGCCGAGATGGTGACCATCGACTACGACATCACCAAGTACCAGCCGGTGCTCTATGCGGCTGACTCGATGGACCACCTCGAAGACGCGGTCGGCGGCTTCTTCCGCGAGGCGAGCGACGACACGCCGGCGCGGCTGGGCGCGGCGACGACAGCGCGCGGCTGAGCGGCGTCAGTCCTTCGGTTCGACGAACGCGTCGAGGGTCGCCACGGCGCTACCCCGGGCGACGGAGATGTTCCAGCGGTTCATGCGACGCCACGGGATGTCGAGGCGGTCGAGGGCTGCGCAGAAAAGACCGCGGATGTCGTCTGAGCGGTTGCTGAACTGATAGCGCCCATAGTTGTAGGTCTTGCCGTTGACGACAACACGGTTGGTTCCGCGCCAGCCATCGGAGTGCAGCAGGCCGCGGACGAGCTGGTCGGGATGTTCGTCGACGATTCCGTCTTGCCAGCCGTCAAGGATGATCGGCCGCTCGTGCTTCACGCCCTCGCCGTGCTGGGGGAGAAGACACGGCCAGCACTTGGCGTACTGCGAGGCGACGAGCATGTGATCGGTGTGGTGGCGGATGAGGCCGGCTCGAGAGCTTGGCAGTACGAGTTGCATGGTCTCGACGACCCGCTGTGCGAGTCGCGGATGCCGGCCGTCGACATAGATCCGCAGCCGGTAGACACCGCGACGGGTTGCGACGACATGCCCATCGCCGAGATAGAGGCCGAGCAGATAGGCATACGCTCGGCGGTCCAGCGCGAGCGGATCGTGCTGCGCGCCGCCGCAGCGGGGACACGTGGGCGTGGGTGCCTCGCGTTCGACCCCGCCGCGCCGCCAATCACGAACGGTCGCACGGGGGATGCCCGAGGCATGGGCCGCTGCGCCGTCGCTCATCCCGCTCGCCAGCAGCTTCGCGACCTCCGCACGCTGATGTGGAGGTCGCACGCGTCAATTCTGTCGCGCTCTCCGGACGCTCGCACGCTCTGCCGTCGAATACCCGGGGTGGGAGTCGAACCCACACGCCCTTGCGGGCAGAGGATTTTGAGTCCTCGGCGTCTACCGTTCCGCCACCCGGGCAGGTGATGGGATGCAGTCTAAAGCGGCGCGCGCCGCGCGTCAGGCTGGCTGGGGTGCCGAATGGCTGGGGCCGTGGTCGACGGCGCGCTCGATCTCGACGTTCCAGGCCTGGTTGAAACCGCGCATCGCGAAGCCGATGAGCAGGATCTGGACGGGGATGATGAGGGCGGTGACCATGGCGAGGACGCCGGCGTCGATCGAAGGCTGGGCGAAGCCGGTCTGGTCGCGGTCCAGCCAGCCGGGGACGGCCACGGCGGCGAAGATCACCAGCAAGATCGCGAGCGCGGCCGCGACCGGGAGGACGCCCCGGTTCCAGCGGCTGACGTAGAACGCCATGATCAGGTAGATCAAGATGTAGGCGATCTGCACAGCCTTGGCGCCTTGCAGGACGTCCCAGCCGCCGATGGTGACGATGAGCATCAACGCGACCGAGACGAGCAGCAGCAGCAGGACCGTCGCCTTGGTCGCCTTGCTCGCCGCTTTGTCGCGGTTCGGGTGCTCGATGATGATCTCGTTGTCCTCCATCCCGCGCCGACCTTACAATCCCTTGCGGTCGCGCGCCACGGACAACGTTCCGAGACGCGCATCACCGCAGGCCCGTGCGGGCGTGGCGGAACTGGCAGACGCGCGAGGTTTAGGTCCTCGTGGCCTTATGGCTGTGGGGGTTCGAGTCCCTCCGCCCGCATGACAGGGAGGGGCCGCAGGAGCAGCGCGGCCCCTCGCAACCTGCCAGCGCGCTTACACCGAGCAGACCGGCGCACTCCATTGCATGTAGTCGAAGCGGGTGGAGCTCCGCAGGCATCGACCGTGGGCCATGATGTCTCGCGCGATATCGGTGTCGTGGTCAGCCTCGAGCTTGTTGCCGAGGGCCATCGCTCCGCCGTCGAACAGCCCGCCGCACGCGATGGCCGATCCGGCGCCCAGCGCTCGGTAGGTGACGGTGCCGATCAAGACGCCCGCCCCGGTCTCTGCCGTCGCTCCGGCCGCGAAGATACCAACGCCCTCCGCGAACACCGAGCCGAGCCACTGGCATGCCTCACCCGCTGCTGCGCCGCCCCAGTTTCCACTCTCGAGTTCGGTGAGCGTGTCGGTCCCGCCGCAGATCGAGTCGAGGGTCGTCAGCCCGGCCGGCCCCAGCTCGCCGCCGGCGACGATCGTGCCCGCCGTCAGGAACGCGCACTTCATGCCGAGCGAGAGCTGAAGGTCCTCCGGCAGGCCGAAGCCGGCGCAGACCTCGTACATGCTCGATCGCCGGTCATAGTCGGTCTGGGAGCCGCCGAAGACCTTCTTGGTCACCGAGTGCACGCCGCCGTAGTAGGTGAGACAGGGATCCCGGCGCCGGCCCTCGGCGGCGACGTTGATCGCCGGCTGTGGCGGTAGTGGGGGGAGGCCCTTGTCGAAGACGTCGATGGCGACGTGCACCGTGCTGGTGTTGCCCGGCGGGGCCTCAATCTTTAGCTGCCAGCCACCCACAGCCGGATTGGTCGTCGAGATCAGCGCGTAGGTCGGGTTGTCTGAGAACGCCTCTCCGGTGTTGAGCGCTGTCGGTGTCAGCACTGTGCCCTTGGGGCGGACGGCGGTGACCGTGAGCTTGCCCTGCGACCACGAGGCCAGCGCCCGGAACTCGCCGTCGTTGAGCCCAACCGCGAACGGCACCATCTGGGTGGTGCCCGGCGCGACGTCTAGCGCCGTCGTCACGGTCGGTGCGGCGCAGGTCAGGATCGCGACGACGTGGGCGAAGATCGACTCGAGATCCCCTGCGGTGGACGCCGAGAAGGTCTGGCCGCCGGAGCGCGCGGCGATGTCCGCAAGGATCGCCTTGTCGGCGGTGCCGAAGCCGATCGTGAAGATCGGGGTTCCCCCGGCTGCGATGGGGCGATCGCTGGTGAAGTCATCGTCATTGGGTGCGCCGTCCGACAGGAAGATGACCGCCTTGCGTTGCGTGGCCATGGCTGCCAGTTGGCCCTGTGCGCCCTGAAAGGCCAGTTCGTAGTCGGTGCTGCCGCTCGGCGTCAGCCGGCTGATTGAGGACTTCAACTGCGGCCGCGTGGTGGCGTTGACGCCGGTGGGCGGGAAGAGCTCACGCGTTGCGTCGTCAAAGCTGGTGGCGCTGGCGATCGAGCCATCGGGCATCTGATCGAGGCCGACGCTGATCGCCTGTCCGCGGAGCTTGCTCGGGTCGCTGTCGGCCATCGACGAGGAGTCGTCGGCGACGAACGCGATTCCGAGCGGCTGGCTGGCGTCGCAGTTTGTGGCCTGGCGTGGCGTGGCGGTGGTGGCCGCGTGGGCTGGGGCCGTCACCACGGCACGCTTGATGGCCTTGCGGCGCTTGGCCGCCGTTCTGCGGCTTGCCTTCTTCCGGGCGGCGGGAAGCTGCAAGGTCTTGGTGACCAGGTTGGAGTTGCCCGCCGAGATCGTGAACCGGGCTCGAACCTTGCGACGCGCCGTGATGGCTCGCGCCGTTTTGATCCGGAAGATGAGGTTGTGGGCGCGCGCCGCGCCCAGCGAGGCGAACTGCCAACACGCGCTGTTGGCGCGCTTGCGCGAGCCAGGAGACTTGACGCCGGTCAGTTTTGCGGACTGGCCGGAGACGCTGACGCAGGCGCGAACGGAGGTCGCCGTCCAGCCGGCCGCGTTCTGCAGCCTGACCGCGAAGAGACGGACGCGAGCCGCGGACGACTCGTGCCCTGCACGTCTGACGGAGAGCTTGAAGTCCTTACGCGGCGACAGCGCGGCGGGCGACACCGGCGCAGGGGTGGCGCCGACGGCCTGAACGTCAGCCGGTACCTGAGCGCTGCTCACCGCCGGAAGCGCGAGCGCACCGACCAGCGCCAACGTTGCCATCAGGTGACGGGTGCCCAGTCTTGGGCGCTCGTGCCACGTCCCGTGCATCAGTCAGCCTTTCGTCAACGCTCGGACGCCGCGCCTTTGGGAACAACGGCGAGTCCAGCCTCAGTCTGGAGGTGCGCATTATGTGGCGATCGGAGCGCTCAGAGCAAGAAATCGATCGAGACCTGAACGATTAGGGAGTGCTGCTGCTCAGAACGCGGCGCGCCCGATCGTGCGCCCGAGCCAGACGGCGAGCAGGCCGGCGGCGAGGCTGACCACGATGTTGGCGGCCGCGCGGCCGCGGTGGCCGAGCGCGTTGGCGTGGTGGGTCTCGAACATCCAGGTGCTGAAGGTCGTGTAGGCGCCGATCAAGCCCGTGCCGGCGATGCGCAGGGCGTCGCCGGAGCGGCCGGAGCCCGCGACGACGCCGAGGACGAGCGCGCCGGACAAGTTGACGGCGAGTGTTCCGTAGGGGAACGCCCGTCCCGCGCGGATGTTCACGAGGTGCGTGAGCAGCGCGCGGGCGATCGCGCCGCAGCCGCCGGCCAGCCCGACCGCGACCCACACCGCCGCGCTCATGCGATCTCCGTCGACGCGGGTCCGGGCGCGCGCGTTGGCGCCGCGCGCACCCCGAGCGTGACGCCGACAAGTCCCGCCACCACGCTCCCGCCCGCGTACAGCGCCGCCACGCCGAGCCGATCGGCGTCCAACATCCCCAACACCTCCAACTGCATCGTCGAGAACGTCGTCAGCGCCCCGCAGAACCCGGTCCCGATCAGCGCCCGCATGCGGCTCGCCGGCGAGCGATGGGTCGCGATCCATCCCAGCAGCAGGCTGCCGGCGACGTTGACGCCGAAGGTGACCCATGGCCAGCGGCCGGCGTGCGTCGGCGCCAGCTCGATCAGCCCAGCACGCGCAAGCGCGCCCGCGCAGCCACCCGCAAAGATCGCGACCAGGAGCCGCAGCTCGAGAAGCACGCGGCGGCTTTTATCAGCGCGAGCGGTCGCTCAGCTGATCGTGAACCACACCGTCGCGCCGCCGTCCGGCGTACCGCGACCCCAGACACGGCCGCCGTGGCGCTCGGCGATGCGGGCCGCGATCGCCAGTCCCGCGCCGGTGCCCGCAAACGCCTCGCGCCCGTGTAGCCGGCCGAAGATCGCGTACGCCTGGTCGGGTAGCTCGCCGTCCACGCCGATCCCGTCGTCGCGCACCGCATAGGCGCCGGCCACCTCATCCCACGTCAGCTCGATCCGGGCCCGGCCGTGGGGCGCCGTGAACTTCAGGGCGTTGTCGAGCAACTCCTCGATCAGCCGCCGCAGGAGCGTCTGGTCGGCGCGACAGCGCGGCAGCTCGCCGACGGTCCACGTCACGTCGCGGCCTTCGGCGCGCGGCTCGAAGACCGCGTCGATCAGCTCGCGTGCCAGCAGCGCCGGGTCGACCTCGCGGGCTTCGAGCGGCACGCGCGCCATCCCGACGATGTCGACGAGGTCGTCGAGCAGGTCGGCCAGCTCGGTTCCCGCATCCCGCACCAGCGCGAGGTAGTGCTGGGTCTCGTCGGGCATGGTCGACGCGTGATTGGCGAGCAGGATCCGCGAGAAGCCGTCGATCGCCCGCAGGGGCGCGCGCAGGTCATGCGCGAGCGCCGTGGCGATCGCATCGAGCTCTCGGGCCGCTTCGTCGTCGCGCCTGTGGAGGGGAAGGTCGGTCGGTTCTTCTGCCATCAGAGCACTAGGTCAACTACCGTGGGGCTGCGTGACGGAAACCCTTCGATCGATCGTGGTGGTTGAGGATCACCCCACCGTGCGCGAGGGTCTCTGCCTCGTGCTCGAACGCGAGGGCTTCTTCGTCGCCGCCCGCGCGGGCACCGCGGAGGAAGGCCATGCGGCGATCGTCAAGGCTGAGCCCGACGTCGCGTTGGTCGATGTCGATCTGCCCGACGGTAGCGGCGTGGAGCTCACGCGGCGACTTTTACGGCGTGATGGGCGCCTCGGCGTTCTCCTATATACCGGCATGGATGACCCCGCCGTCCTGGAGGACGCGCTGGCCAGCGGCGCCCGCGGCTTCACGCTGAAGACCTCCGACCCCGGGACGATGCTCAATGCCGTCCGAGCGGTCGCCGCGGGCGGCACGTTCGTCGATCCCAACGTCCGCAACCGCCTCGCGCGTCAGGAGGCGCCGATCGACCGCGTGCTCACCGTCCGCGAGCGCGAGGTGCTCGGGCGGCTGGCCGAGGGGTTGTCGGTCGAGGCGATCGCTGCCGATCTCGTGCTCTCGACTGAGACGATTCGGACGCACGTGCGCAACGCGATGGGCAAGCTCGGCACCCGCACGCGGGCCCACGCGATCGTCGTGGCGCTGCGGCGCGGCGAGCTCGCGCTGTAGCGCAGAGCAGCTGCCCGAAGGAGCGGGGGACCGGGGAATCGAACCCCGAGTTACGGTTTTGGAGACCGTCGTGTTACCACTACACCAGTCCCCCAGCGGCTCGTCATTGTAGGGCGGAGCGCAGTGGCGGGGCAGGCCGCCTCAGGCTGATCTGACGCCGCTGGAAACCGAGAGCGCGTGTCCGCTCGTCGACACGCGGACCTGAACCTTCGGCGAGGTCGAGCGGTGCAACCCGACTCATCTGTTGTCAAGGCTACGTAACGCCTCTAAGGTGCCGCGAGCGCCAGAGAGGCGCCTGAACGGATTCGAGAGTGTTGCCATGAAGCGCCTGTCTCGCCACACGGTTGTGGTCCTCTTCGTCGCCTTGCTGTCCAGCGTGGGCGGGTTGACGCTGGCCGTCGTCGCCTTCGGGCAGGGCGACAGCTCGACGCAGTTGTCGCCCTATGCGACGACGCCGACCACCGCCCCGGTAGCGACCACCCCGGCGACCAAGACGTCGACCACCGAGGCTACGACGACCAACGGGACCAACCCGGAGCGCGAGCACGGCAAGGCGAAGGTGCCGGTGGCCAACAGCGGCCCGCCTCCGTCACAGGCCACGCGCAAGGGCCCTTCGCACCTGGCGTTCACCGGTGGGGAGCCGATCTACGTGGGGTTCTTCGGGGCTGCGCTGATGGCCGGCGGGCTCATGCTGCATCGACGCCGCCGGGCCGCGACGGACCGGTAGACGCGGCTGCCGCGCCGCGTGGCGTGGCTTGTGTCAGGCGGGCGATCACGACCAGCCGCTGCGCAGCGCTGTAGAGCGGGTGACACGCGGTCAGCACGAGGCGCTCGCGGCCGATCGCGCGCAGCGTCGAGACGTCCTGGGGCTTGACGATCCGCGTGCCCTCGACGCGGTAGACGAACCGGCCGTAGGGCATCGTCATGGTGATGGGGTCGCCCCGGCGCAGCGCGTCGAGATGGCGAAACGGCGCACCGTAGGTCGTCCGGTGACCAGCGATGCCGACGGTCCCGTCCTGGCCGGGCAGCGCGGTCCCGTAGTAATGGCCGGGGCCGCGGCGCAGGTTGCTCGTGTTCGTGCCTTGGACCACGACGAAGTGGGCGTCGAGGCGCGGGATGCGCAACTCGCCGAGTGGCTTCCCGCTCGTGGTGCGGGACTCGAGCGTGTGGGCGAGCGCGCGGATCCGGGCCTGGGCGGTGCGGATGGGGTCCGCCGTCGGTGTGCCAGCGGTCTTCGCGGCGGCCGCAGCGGTCGCCGCGGGCGTGTCGTAGGCCGCGTCGAGGCGGGCGAGGTCGTCCTGCAGCGCGTGCTGCTCGTGCGCGGCCCAGAGTGCGGAGACCGGCTCCTGCCAGACGACGGTGGCGACGGCGTCGCCGACGGCCAGGGCGCCCGCGGCGACCAGGAGCGCGGGGAGGCTGGGGCGTAGGGCGCGGAGGCGACTACGGCGGGGGACCGGGACGGCGGACGCGGTGGGTCCGGCGTTGGCGGCGGCGTCGGGGTCGTCCGGAACGCGGACGGTGTCGACCGCGGGTGCGGGTGCAGGCTCTGCCCCGGCTTCGTCAACGCGCGTGCGCAGTGCGGCCAGCTCGGCGCCGAGCGCCGCTGCGCGGCCGGCGAGCTCGTCGAGGCGCGTCCGGTCGCGGGCCGCGTCGACGACCTCCGGCCCCGGCTCCAGCCACCACGCGCCGTCGCCCAGCGCCAGGTGCAGGGGAACCTCGAACGCGACCGCGAAGGGCGCGCCGTCTGGGATCCCCCGCAGCAGCGTCGTTCCCGGAACCGTGGCGAGCCGCCGCCACGAAGGGCCGTCGGCGATCAGCAGCGTCGGCGGCGCGAGGCGGCACGCGCCCGTCGTGCGGGCAGCACCGCTCAGGCGGACGAGCGCGTAGCCCGGTCCACCGCCCGCGTACTCGGTCTGTGTGACGTCCAACGTCATGGCATGCCGGCGGCCATCCGGGCCACCCCGAGGCGGCAGTGTACGGGCCCGAACGGTCGTCGCCCAGGGTTTGGACCTGGTCGTCAGGCGTGCTTGGCGAGCAGGTAGTCCGCGACGCGCTGGGACGCCGCGCGCAGGCGGCGGAAGTAGGTCGCGCGGCTGACGTGGAGCTCGTCGGCGGCGAGCTCGTGGCTGCCGTGGGGGTCGAGGTAGCCACGTTGGAGGATCTGGCGCAGCAACTGCTCGGCGGGCGAGTCGCCGAAGGCGTTGGCCACCGCGTCTTGCAGCTCGGCGCGCACCGACGCGGCGCGTTCTTCCGTGGTCGTGCCCGTCGCCAGCGGGCTGCTCGCCAGCTCGAGCGGCCGGTGGAGGCTGCGCAGGGCGTCGCGGACGGCGTCGAGCGTGACGGGCTCGCGCGCGATCGATTTCAGCGGCGCTGCGTCCCCGCCCAGCTTGATCGGGCCGGGCGCGCCGAGCCCGAGCTCACCGTAGACCGCCGCGCGCACGCCGCCGAGCAGGCCGTCGGCCGCGTGATCGATCTGATGGCATTGGACGAACTTCGCGCCGAGGTCGATGTCGAGGTGGTCCAAGTGCGTGGTGTTGACCGCGCGTGCAAACGTGACGGCCGCTTCGTTGCTCGGATCAATCGGGATATACGACCATCGCGGGTTGTTGAGGCCCGAGCGCAGGATCGCGGCGGTGTTGAGGATCGAGAGGACCGGCGAGCCGAGGTCGCCGTGGGCGACGAAGTCGATCGAGTCGCGCCAGATCAGGACCTCCTCGCCGGCGTGGGCCGCGCGGGCGTGAGCGAGCCAGGGACCGAGGCAGATGTCGTCCTCAGCGGCAGCGGGTGCGTTGTCGGGCGTGACCGCGATGGCGATGCCGCAAAGCGTGTCGTGCGCGTCGCGGACGGTGACGACGCGGTCGGGCGCCTGCTCGAGGATCAGCTGGGTCGAGTCCCACCACACCGCGCCGTCGGGCTTGGCCAGGATCCGCTCGCGGGCAGTCGCGAGGTCCTCCGAGCGCCACAGATCCGGGCGGTGCGTGGTCGAGCCGTCGGCGCCGAAGCCCCAGCGGACGGCGGGGTTCTCGACCAGCTCGGCGAGGTCGACGACCGTCCGCGGTCCTGCGCGCAGACCGCGCAGGAAGAGGTGGTCGGCGATGCGGCGGCGCAGCTCGCGGTCACGCTCAGGGTCCCGCGCGCGGAGGTCGGCGCGCATCGCCTGGCGGACGATCTCGTGCAGCGCGATGCCGCCGGCGACCGGCTCGGAGAACGTGCGCTCGCGCAGCCAGGCGTAGGCGGCGGCGTGGTCGACCTCGGGCAGGACGTCGCGCAGCATCGGCTCGTAGCAGACGCGCGCGATCGCGGCCACCGCGGCGACGTCGAGGTTGCCGCCGTCGAGCTCGGTCCGCGCGATGCGGTGCAGGATCGCCTGGACGAGGTTGGGGTGCTCGTGGATGCGCTCGGGCGTCCACGGGGTGCCGTCGCGCTGGACGGCGTCGGTGGCGAGGGCGAGCGCGAGCGGCGAGCCGTTGGCCCAGGCGATGAGTTGCTGGGCGAGCTCGGGGTCGTCGAGGCCGTGCGCCTTGATGAGGCTGAGCGCCGCGTCGGTGGGCAACGGCTCGACTTTCAGCTCGACCGCGAGGCGCTCCCAACCGTTCTCGAACCAGCCCGGGTCGGGGGTCGTGCGGCCGGCGAGGACGACGAGCGCGCGGGCCGGGAGCGACGGCAGCAGGCGGCCGCGCAGCCAGCCGTCGGCGGCGGCCATCCGCTCGTAGGTGTCGAAGAGGATCAGCGGACGCGTAGCTTGCGTGATGCCGTTGAGGGCGCTCTCGATTTCGCCGGGGACGGGCGCGAGGTCGCGGCCCTCGATGAGCTGGGCGGTCCAGCCGCGGTTTGATCCGCGGCGGGCGATCTCCCGCAGAAGCGTGCTCTTGCCGATCCCGCCCGGGCCATGGACCAGCACGACCTGTGCGGGCGGGTCGTCGACGAAGAGCGAATCGAAAAACGCGAGTTCACGCTCGCGGCCCACGAAGCGCTGCGCGTCCCGGGCGGCGAGGCGTTCGGCAAGGGTGCTGGACACGGACAGTCTCGCCTTAAGCGTGCCATGCCTGTCCACTTTCGGGCAGCCGTCCATAGACTCCGCGGACGCATGGGCAGCCCTTCGGAGATCTTTCGCACCGGCTTGCTGGCCGGCCAGTCGGCGGTGGTCACGGGGGGTGGGACGAACCTCGGGCGCCAGGCGGCGGCGGAGCTGTTGGCGTGCGGTGCGCGGGTGGTGATCGCGGGGCGGCGGGAGGAGGTGCTGGCTGCCGCTGCTGCGGAGTTGGGTGATGGGTGTTCGTGGGTGAGTGGGGATATCCGCGAGCCTGAGGATGCGGCGCGGATCGTCGCGTGCGCGGTCGAGCGTCATGGCGGGTTGGACGTGTTGGTCAACAACGCGGGCGGGCAGTACTTCGTGCCGGCCGAGGCGATTGGCGCGAAGGGGTGGCGTGCGGTGATGCGGCTGAACGTCGAGGGGACGATGACGATGACGCGCGCTGCTGGTGCTGCGTTGCGTGCGGGTGGAGGGGGTGTTGTTGTGAACGTGACGGTCTCGCCGCACCACGGGATGCCGGCGATGGCGCATACGGGTGCGGCGCGGGCGGCGGTGGAGGCGTTGACGGTGGAGTTGGCCTCGGCGTGGCGCGATGCGGGTGTGTCGGTGGTCGCGGCGGCGATCGGTCGGTTTGATACCGAGTCGCTGCGGAAGTACCCGGAGGTCGTCTGGCGGGGGGCGGCATTGAGCGTGCCGCTGCAGCGGCTGGGGACGATGCAGGAGTTCGCGTGGCTGGTGGGCATGCTGGCGTCGCCGCTGGGGCGGGCGCTGAGCGGGACGATCGTGACGCTGGATGGGGCCGCGGACAACTGGTGGGGCGCTTGGCCGCCGACGGCGATCGCCGATGATGCGGGGGTTGTGCCGACGGAGGCGCGCAAGTCGGTGGGCGGTGGGTGAGCCCTTTGGCCCCGGCTCGCTGGGTTGGGCCGGGCCGGTACACTTCCGCCAGGCCTGCGGGCGAGGTGTCAACGGCTGCACGGGAGCCTTCCAAGCTCTAGGAGCGGGTTCGAGTCCCGTCGCCCGCTTGACGCGCTAGGCCCGCAGTTCATAGCCACGGGGAGTGGCGCAGTCTGGTAGCGCACCCGGCTGGGGGCCGGGCGGTCGCAGGTTCAAATCCTGTCTCCCCGATAAGCACGAAAGGCCCGCAAATGCGGGCCTTTTTCGTTGGCTGAGACGGTTGTGGCGAGTGGCTTGCGGTCCAATTTGCGGTCCAATTTCTGCAGATGGCTGTGTGGCAAGCGGGCGCAAGTCGCCTTCACGCGGAAGGAGAAGCGCGCACCCCGTGCCGTGACTCCTAGGGTCCGGCATTCATTGAAAGGCTCGCCAGCCGGTGCCTCCCTTCGCCATCGAGCTGCCGCGCAGACGTTACGTTGATCGCGCGCAGTAGCGGCGACCTTCCGCTAGGGGAATGAGCGAGGCTGTCCGGTGCCCACACGACCGTTCTCGACCATGACCGAGATGATCCAGCCTGCCCGGGAGGCGATCGCCCAGCGCTTCGCGGTCCTTCTTACCGCCTGTGACGGCCTGCGCGACTACGCCATCTCTGTGAAGTCGCCCTGGAGTGGGCGTCCACTCAACGACGAGGCACGACACGAACTCATGTTGGCGGTCATCTTCTCGCGGTCGCTTAGTACGTACTGGTCGGCGGTGGAGCTCGCTCGGACTGGGTTCGGGCCTCAGGCCGCGATGCTTAACCGGTCGTTGTTCGAAGACATGGTCGACGCTCACTGGATCTCCGTCGAGCCCGAGCTCGCGGTCGAGCGGATCCATCAACACCACCAGCACGGACGGATGCTGCTGGCCGATGCGGTTGTTGCCCAAGGCGTCGTTTCCAGGGCCGAGGTCCCGCGGTTCGACGCTGACGAGCGCGCCGCGCTCGACAAGATCTTTGGGGACTATGGCGAGCGTTCGTGGACCGGCCTGGGCATCTACGCCCGCGTTATGGCGGTCGAACATCTCTGGGAGCCCGTGGAAGGCGGACGCGAGCTCCTGCACTTCTATCGACGCCTGGTCCACCGTGAGAACAACCAACTCCTCCACCTCAGCTCCTTCTCCATGGGCGAGCAGGTGCGGGGACAGACCGACACCGAGTTGGCGTTGGCACTCGGCCCAAGCAGCGCGCACGTTGAGAAGGCCCTCATCGCCGCGTACTGGTGTTTCGGGCAACTCATCAGCCTCATCCGGGACACGTTCGGGTTGGGTGACACCGAGGGGTGGCGTGCGGTCTACGACACCCCGCTGCGCGACGTCCAAAGCGCGAAAGTGCGGGAGTAGACGCGACGACGCCGCGCAACCGCTTCTCCGTCGGCGTCGACCCGGACGTCGGATGAAAGCTGAGACGCCTTGTACGGGGATCGACACCGGTAGGCAGGCGCGACAGCGCCGCCTAACGCGCTCGCGTCCGAGACTGCCGATCGGCATTCCGCGACGAGCGGGCAGTCCCGTCACTACGCGAGGAGCGAGGCCATTATCAAGCGATCAGGCGCCCACTTCTCGGCCCGATCGAGGCCATGCGCATCATCTTGAAGTCGGTGCGCGGACCGCATCCGGCGCGGCACGCTCAGGGCGCCCCAGTTCGACGGGTCCGCCCTTCCGGATCGGAGCCGAGGACAAGCAGCTCAGCGACACCGACCGCGAAGCCGTGACCGACGCCATCGCGCGCGCCTTTCACTGGCGGCCGCGTATCACTCGTCGCCCGCCGGCTCTAGCGCCGCACGCAACAGCGACACTGCTCCCTCAGGATCGACGTCGTGCTCCAGGCAAGCGGCCGCCCCGAGCCATACGTTGGCGAACACCTCGTCGATTGAGCCGGCGCCGCCCTCGACCATTGACACCGCGATCGACCTTCCGCCACCCTCACCCGCGTTGTACGACTCGATCTCTCTGTTCGCCGCGGCCGCCAGCCCGTCCAAGACATCGGCGACGTCCACCAACACCGACCCGTCGGCTAGCAACTCACCGAACGCCGTCAAGCGCTCGTCCGCCCGCACCGAGGCCTTCGAGATCGCCGCCTCCTCGATCGGATGGATCCCCTCTGGCCGCAACGTCGCAAAGATCGACGACACCTCGACCAGGGCGTCGACCGCCGCCACGAACGCCTCGCCCGCCGTTTCCTCGAGGGCCGGCAGCGGAAGCTCCCCGGCCACCGACACGAAGTCGGTGGTCGGCGACACATTGTCGGCGCCGAACACCTGCACCGCGCGCGACGTCACGACCGACCCGTCTCGCACCGGGGCGATCAGGAATGGCGGCTCGAGCACCGCAACGCACGGCGCCACCAGCGAATCGAGCGCCGACGGCCAGTCGAACATAGACGCCGACGACAGCAGCACGACCGTGTCCTTGCTCGGCCACCGGACGCCGTCGGGCTCGCGGTCGACCGCGACGACGTCCACCTCGTAGCCCTCACTCCGCAGCACGCGCTGCGCGTCGGTCAGCACCCGCGCAAGCCGTCGACCGGCCGCACGGCGCGCGTGCGCCGCGGCACTCGGCAAACCCCGCCGCCCCTCCCGTCGCAGCGCAACAGCCGTCGCCGCGCCACCGGCGGACAACTCCGCGGCGACCGCCTGCAGATCAGCCAGCACCCCTCGAAGCGCCCGGAGCGCAGAGTCGGGCGCACGGTCGATCAGCCGCCACCGCTCGGGCTCGGCCAGCCCGTCGATCACCGGCAGCAAATGCGCGACGAGCGGGGCGACGTTGCTGCCCCGGAAAAGGGAGATTGCCAGTGTCCCGGCAACCATGTCCGCCAGCCCGGAGGCGGGCTCCGGCTCCGGAAACTCACCGAGGTCGAACGGGTCGTCGGGCTCGACGGCGACCGGCTCGGGTCGCAGGGCGTTCGACGCGGCATTGAGCCGGTCGAGCTCTTGGGCGAGCACGCTCCCCGGCGCCTGGCCGCGCACCCAACGCTCGCCCAGACGTCGGGCCGCCTTTGCGGTGGCCTCGACGAGCTCGCGCGCGGCGGCTTCATACGCCGTCACGCTTTCGGCCGCCACCGCGGACATGACCGCGCGGCTGCGCGCGCGGTTCCATGCGACCGCGAAATGACTGGGCAGCGCGTCTCGCGCCAGCCGCTTGTCGGCATGGACGAAGTCACGAAAGCCTGCGGGCCGGCCCGTCGCGTCGACGGCCCGGCAGAGCGCGACCTCCGTGGACGGCGCCAGGGCCAGATCGATGACCGCGTCATGTGGCTCGCTCTGCGACGACGACACGTACACGTAGTCGGCGCGCACCGCCGGACGCCCATCCTCGTCGACGTCCAAGCGAGCGTCACGCACCCACGGCAGCTCGGCCTCGACCCCGGCTAGCAGGCCCTCCTCGCCGCCGAGCTCGTCCACGACCGCGGCGGCCAGCGACGGCGACACGCCATAAGCCGCATCGAGCAGCAGGCGCACCGCCGTCAGCTCGGCATCCCGTGCAACCGCCGCCAGTGGCTCGGCCGCCATGACGAGTTCCACGCCGGTCTCCGCGAGCGCCGAGAGCACGGTAACCGCAGTGTCGATCTCGTCAACGCCCGTGACGATCGCCGCCACGTCATCGCCGACCCGCTCGAGCAATGCCCCCCGCGCATCCGGCACCGGCGTCGCTCGCATCCGCTCCGCCGCGCGCGCCCGCGCCTCGGGCAACATATCCGTGTCGGTGCCAGCCAGGACCAGCCAGGCGATGGTGCCCGCACTGGTCGGCCCGACGCCCTCCTCCTCTGCGATGTGCGCCCATGCCTGGGCGATGTCCTCGAACGCGGCGACCCGCAGCGCCTGCAGCGCGGCTCCTAGCACGGCAGGTTCAAGGCCAACGGACAATCGCGTGACGACCGCCTCGACGACCACGTCCTCGGAAACGAGGCGGCTCCGGAGCAGACGCGTCAAGAACGGGTACAACGCGCGCGCGTCAAGGAGCCCGACGACCTGCTCGACCGTAGCCGCGAGCACCGGCGGTGGGACCCGGTGCACGGCGACGGTGATCGCCCGCGAGCGCACCTCGTGCAGGCCGCGCAACACACCGTCGCGCTCGGTGACCAGGTGCTCCTCGACGAGCCGCATGAGCGCTGACTTGATGTCAGCTGCCGACATGTCGAGCCCCTTGGTCAACTGCACCACATCAACACCGGCGCCGAACGCGCTGCCCAGCGCCACCGGCGCGAGTACGGCGAGCTCGGCGACACGACCCTCCAGAACGCGCCGGTCGACCTGTGCGCCGACGGTGTCCTCGAGGCGCCGCCCCTGCGTTAGAAGATGGCCGTACTCGAGTAGCAGGCCCTCGGCGCGCTCGTAGGGCTCGCGCCACGCGTTCCACTCGGTCTCGCCTGTGTCGCGCAGCTCGCGCCAGAGCCGCTCGGCGAGCGCCTCGTCGAGCCGGGGCCGCACCTGCGCCGCCTCCGTGGCGGTGCGGACCAGGACCAGGTCCTCCTCTCGGCAGGCGGCGAGCACCACGGCACCCTCATGCAAACGCAGCTCGCTCACCAGCGCGTCGAACCCGGCCCGGTCGTCACCCCCGACGTCGTCGACCACGAATCTGCGCTGCGACTCCTCGATCGGGCGATCGTGAAACTCGACGCGGGGATCATCAGCACGCTCATGGAGGAAGCGCACGAGCTGCTCGCGGCGACACGCTTCGACGGCGCGCGCGGGGAGTTGCGTAACGCCGAGGACGATCTCATGGATGGCGATATTCAAGGCGCGATCCATGAGGCGGGGAAATCCTTCGAAAGCGTTGCGAAGGGCCTGCTCGACGTCACGGACAAGGCAGGCGGAGATCTCGTGCAGCTCCTGTCAGCAGCCGGCTACTTCGACGCGCTCCCGCTCGAGGCGAGGTCCGCGTTCACCAAGCAAGTGATGCACGCGGTTCCTGGGATGCGGAACAAGCTCGGCGGCCATGGTCAGGGCCGAGAGGAGCTCGTATTGCCGCGCGCGTACGGGAAGCTCGCGGTTCATCTCGCAGCGGCGGTCAATCTCTTCCTCCTCGATCTTGCGGTGGAACGCGGGGATGCTCAGCGCGAGAGCGAAACGCCCGTAGAGCACGGGACTGACGTCCCCGATATCGGCGGCTTCGGCGCCCCTCCGTTTGCCGACGACGACATCCCGTTCTGACCGGCTACCCAGGTCCCACGGGTGAAGGCAACCGCCGGTCGCTCTGCGTCACGACCGGCGCGGAGACATGAAGGGAGCGCTTGGGCGGATCGATGAGGCGATCGCCGGTACGAAGAGCGACGATGTCCACTCACTTGCGGTGGACATCGCTGCCGTCGCCAGTGAGGGACTAACACTTTCGCTCCTTGCATACGACCACACCCTGACTTGGTCCGAGCTGACGGAAGTTGGTGTGGGCTCGCCGGGACGGACGCCCGACGGCGCTAGGTGCTATAGACGCGCCTTAGCCGACTGGCTCACCGTGTCTGGCAGGGGACACCCAAGGGGCGAGTTTCGCGCTCTGAGTTCTACGGGCCTAGGAGAGCGATCTCTCCGTACAACTAAAGAGCG
This sequence comes from Baekduia sp., assembly GCF_035996765.1. Lineage (NCBI taxonomy): Bacteria > Bacillati > Actinomycetota > Thermoleophilia > Solirubrobacterales > Baekduiaceae > Baekduia > Baekduia sp. Next base: position 14,819 of record NZ_DASYJG010000083.1, on the reverse strand, counting down.
CCCCGCGACCGACACGCGGCCCGGGGGCATGGCCCAAGGAGCTGTAACTCCAATGGACACCCCGGACGCTATCCCGTCCGACGATGACGCGGTCGTCATCCCTGACCACCTGCGCGAACTCCTGCGCGCGACGGCGGATCGCATGCTCGAAGAAGCGTGCGACATGGCCTTCGCTCCGGACGCGCGCGAGGCGGCGATCGCGGCGGTGCATCTCATCGACGCGTTCGAGCGCGAGAGCCTGACGCGCGGCGTCGCGCTCGCACTGATCCCCGGCGCGATCGAGTGGGAGGAGCCGGTCAAGATGCCCCACACCCTGGAGGGCGTCGAGCAGTACCTGATCCAGCTGGATCTGGCCCGGGAGCTGATCGAGCTCCGTGAGCGTCTCGGCGGTCAGCCGCCGGAACCGACGAAATCGTCGACCAGCGGACGTCTCGTTCGAGCTGGAGGGCAACCGATTCGTAGTCGAGACTCGCGTCGTACTCACGAGCGATCCATGGCGCCACGCAGGCCGTCAGACCGACAAGGCATTCGAGCTGATCAGTGGGCTAGAGCGATCGCTCGGCATACGCGTCGAAGGGGACGTATCCCGGCTCTTGGACGCGACCGAACTCGAACAACTCGAGCGGACGATTGCGCAGCACGCAGCGCTGGTGACGATCGGCGCGGTAGCGTTTCCGATCCGGCTCTTTGGCGCCCACTTGCAGGTGGTGCCAAGAGGAGACGAACCCGCCAACGGACTCACCGGACCGCAGATGACCGGTGATTCGTGGGCGCGCGTAGGCAGCAGGATCCGGCAGAAGGCCGAGATCGCCCTTGAGTCAGGCCCGAACTGGTTGCGGCTGGACGCTCTCAACGGTCTATGGCAGTTCACCCACTGGGCGGCAGCCACGCTGCCGGCCAAGCTTGAGGCATTGACCGCCATCGCCCGGCCGGCGCTCGGTGCTCTGGACGGTCTCGTCATCAGTTCCGGCCTGCTGCTCAACCAAGGCGACCTTCCTGACGACGACTTCAGCGCCCGGGACGGCGGCGCGATTCTGCGTCGCCGTGTCTCGCCTCTACGCGTGCGCGAGACGCTGGTGATCCCGACCGTTGCAACCCCGCCCAAAACCGCTGAGTTCTGGCGGGGCGTCTACGCCGCAGAGCCAACGTGGCTGGCGTGGGCGCTTGAGCGTCTTGCCCTGCCATCACCGCTGGCGATCTTCGTGGAGCGCGACGCCGGAGAAGAGACAGTGCGCTCGGGCGGGTGCACAAGGCCTCGCGGCCCATCGTTGCTGCCTAGGCCGCACCCGCGCGTCTGCGTCGATTCGCAAGCCGACATTCTGCTCTCTTAGGAGAGTCAGAACAGCCGCATCAGCTCATCCATCTTCTGGCGGTGGCCCCGGTTGAACGCCGCTTGGGGGCGGTCGCCAGTGCGTTCTCCTTCGCCTTTGCCAAGCTGGCTGAAGGCGACTACGACGCGATGCGCGCGAGCAGCGAGCGCGGTGTGCTGTTTCAGAGACCGTCGGGCGCGCTGTGAGGGGTCTCGCGCGGGATCATTCCAAGTACGGGGCGTCGGCCCTTGCCGCGTCGGGCCGCGGTAGCCCAGACGTCGAGACAGACGTCGACGGGGTTCTCGTCGATCTCCAGGACGCGATAGTCATGCTGAACGTCCTTGATCGGCACTTGCTCCGGCCAGCCGCGGCGTCGGTTGGTGGCGGCGAATTGGTCATCTCCGGGCCTGGCTGGCAAGGTAATGACATTGCGTACGGGCCGTGGGCGAGGGACGCGCTTCGGTGTCGCTCGCGCTTGGCGCCGCACATGGTCAAGGAGAGCTTGGTTCTCGCCGAACAGGTGACGATCAGACCACCCGTAGGTGCGGAGGTTGACGGTGTCGACCTGGCTTCGACCGATGTGGCGAACCGCGCGGCCACTCCAGGATCCGCCAGGGGTGAGGAGTAGGCACGCCTGCGAGCTGAGCGGAACCGTGGTCTCGGCAGTCGGTGACGAGTTCAGACCGTTGCCGGTCCACGGCCAGGGAAGCTCAGGGTCGTACATGGCGATGCCACGGTCGGAGGTGATGAAGCTGCCCTCGTCAGTTAGGAGCAACGTCCATTGCAATTGGTAGATCAATTGCGAGTCGGCACCAAGTCGGTCGAACCCGGTGCGGAGCCCGACTTGATCCTCCTCTGGATAGGCGACCGACCCGTCTCGGAGTCCCTCTAGGGTCCGCTGCCGAAGAGCTTCGTCGCCGATGCCCCTCTCGGCGAACGCCTCGGGATCAGCCAGACGACACGCGAGCTTGATGCGCATCGCTTGGTCGACCCGCTTCCGCTCGGCTTCGGCCGCGGCTGGTGTGCGGACCATCAACATGGCGATGAACATCGCGATTGTCGCAGCGTCGTTTCGAGTGACACGGCGCGGGTCGGAGAACAGCGCGCGGATCGCCGTCGCGGCGTGGCCCTCTACCTCTGCCAGCCATGTCTCGATACGACGGTGCTGGGTGCCGTCCGCGTCGGCGAGGGTGTAGAGGTTCCGGCGCGAGGCTGCGCGCGAGATCGGCACCTGACGTGGCGCGCCAGCGTGCCGATCGAGCTGATAGACGAGTGACCCTGCGTCGTCGGACGCGAAGTTGGGGAGAACCATGGCGGGAACGAAGTGATGGCGCTTCGCGCTTGAGGAGGCCAGCGGTCGTCCGCCCGCGAGCACGCTTTCCATCTCCTTGTACATAGGCGAGGAGAGGAACGCATCGCGGAGGCTCATCTGGTCGGCATCCATCGAAGGAAATGGTGGCGCGGCGGGCGGACGCTCGGAGTGAGCGAATATGCCGCCATGAGTCACAACGACATCGACAGCTTCTTCAGGGAGTACGTCTTCGGGTTCATGATCGCCGATGTGCGGCGCGAGATCGATCGCGCGGCCGCGGGCGAGAGCGCCGGCAACTTCCTGTGCGCGTTGGGTCTCCTGTGCTACACCGAGGTCCTCGGCGGCGTCAGGCGCGGAACTCTCGCGCAAGGGGAGTCTCGAGCCAACTTCGACTCCTTCTTCCGCGAGCTCGGGGCCCCGTATGCGTCGCTCCTCGACGAAGGTCACAACGTGTACAAGTTGCTTCGCTGTGGCATGGCGCACGAGTACCTCATCAAGGGTGTCGCGACCATCAGCATGCTGAAAGGTGTCGAGCCGGCGGGCGTTGCGGTTGCGCCTGAGGGCCGCTGGTACTTCGCGGTGGAGCGGTACTTCGAGGCGTTCGAGGTTGCGGCGCGGCGGATGCATAGCGACCTGATGGCAGACGCTGGCGCTGAACTTCCGTCCGAACTGCGGCACTGAAAGCCATCTGACGCGGGGCTGGCAGGCGCCAAGATAGCCCTGAACCTATCGTCTATTCCCGCACCCGCAGCCGCCGAGCTGGCGAGAGTTCCACGGCTCCGAGTTCGGCCGGTCAGGCGACGATGGTCAGGTCGCTCGACACATCGTCGCTGTTCTACGTCAGGACGTTCGCGCGCTGGTGGGCGACGGCTTGACGGGCGGGTCGCTGCGCGTGATCACGTAGGCGCAGAACAGGGCAGTCGTGACGAGCAGGGCGGCAAGTGCGAGAGCGAACCAGTGAGCGGCGGCCCGCATCTGGGCGACCTTGTAGCGGACGGTCGCCTGATTGCGTCCCGCTGAGTACAGGAGCTCGGCGGCGCGTGCGATGCGAGCTTTGTCATCCGACTGCGTGACGCGCTTGAGCACCCCCTCCGGATCTGGGTAGTGCCAGACCAAAACGCGAGACGTTGCCCGAAGGGCTCGCAGGCCGCAAGCGAGCAAGCTCACGATCGTAATCGCGTAAGGGAGCACCAGTGCCACTCTCCAGCCGTACGAGGAGACCTTTCCTGTGTCGAGTAGCAGCGCACCGCCGGCGAGTGCGAAGCTGGCGGCAATGGTGACGGCGCCCTGCAGCGTCGTTGCGCGGCGCTCGATGCCGTCGCTGCGCGAGAACGGCTCGTCGAATTGCGCTTGGGCTTCGGCGAGCACCTGGTCGCTGCGCGCCTCTGCGGGCTTGAGGTTGGCGGCGATCTCCTCCTCGGACATGAGGTAGTGGGTCGGCCCTGGGACTGGCACGAACAGCCGCTCCCACCACCAGCGACGTTTCTCCGCGTCGGTCGGGGCGATCGTCTGCTCGAGCCATTGCCCGGTGCTCCTCAGCCATCCCAACGCGGCGGGTTGGTAAGGCGTTGTCGCAGCGGGCGGTTCGTGGCTGGAGTCGTCGTCGGCGTTCACGTGCTGGTCCCTAGGAGAAGGTCGGCGAGCCGTGCGCGTAGGGGTTGACCGGTGCGGTGCTCGATCCAGGCCCATTGGCCGTTCGGGTTGATCTCGAAGAACAGGTACCGGCCGTCCTGGTCAACGGCGAAGTCGACGGCCGCGAACAGCAGCCCGTAGGACCGGACGAGCTGCAGGCAACGCTCGGCAATCTCGTCCGGCAGCTCTATGCAGGTGTGGTCCAAGGTCGGTGTGTGGCCGCGTCGCCAGTCCACGAGCGCGTCAGCGTCCGACTGGCTGTCGATCCGCGTCGCGAAGGCCTCCGAGTTGATGACGGTGACGCGGACGTCGTAGCGTTTATCGACCAGCGTTTGGAGGAGGTATGGCTCGGGCCCGAGCCCGTCGAGTTGTTGTCGCTCGTCACCGCCAAGGCGCGACGTGAAGAAGATCTGCTCAGCACCGCCGATCGTCAGCCGGCCGCTGAGCACTGGCTTGACGATGACTCCGCCCGGGTGCTCGTCATAGAAGTGGCGGGCACGGCCGGCGTCGTTGGTGACGAGGCTTGCTGGCACGTTGAGCCCGAATGACCGGGCGCGCCGGAGTTGCTCGGGCTTGTTCCCGGCCAGGCGGTTGTTGTCAGGGTGGTTGACCCACCGCGCGTCTAGTGTCCTCCAGACTCCGTCCAGCGCTTCACGGGCCTGGTCGGCGGCCCACTGTGCTTGCCCGCGGTCGTAGTCGGCAGGGACCGCGGGAGGTACCGGGCGCCGATACCAGACGGCTGGGACCCGAGAGAGCTCGAGCGTACGGCCGGAGATGGTGAGCTCGGTGCCGGAGCTCTCGGTCCAGGACACCCGCGTCTGGGTTGGGTAGTCCTCGGTATTGAAGCGCACAAACGGCGCGCCGCGGCGCTCAAGCTCAAGCACGAGAAAGTCCGAGGTGAAGTCGGAACGGTTCGTGATGATGAGCAGCGGCCCGTCAGTCGTTGGGTTCGCCGTCAGCCTTGGTGATGGTCGTCAGCCAGGGCTCGGCCGAGTGATCGTGCGGTTCGCCCATGGCTTTGGTCTCGGTGTACGCCCAAGCCGTTGGCGCGATGTCCGGCGCCTCGCGCCCGATGGCGGTCTCGGTGCGCGCCCATGAGGCAGCATCGGCCTGCTCGCCCGCTGCCCGGGTCTCGGTGTGGACGGCCGCCGTCACGCGATCACGATCGTCGTCACTGCTCTCCGCATCGGTGAACGTGACTGTGTGGGTGTCCAGAAGCTCGGCGTCGGCCTCGATGAACGGCCGGCCATCCGCACTCAGGCTCAGGCCTCGCGCCTCGTCGTAACGGTCAGGCACCGGCAGAGACCCAGGCTCTGGGGTGACGAGGAACCGCTCAGCGAACAGCTCGGCCATACCGCAAACCTACCGGAGCGGCGGACGGTGCCGTCACCGTGTCATCGCCGGAACGCGGGGGACACGCCCGGTTCAAGCCGGCGGAGCCTTGTCGCCGGGCTTCCCGCCGACGTCTTCGGCCTCTTCGGGGACGATCCGCCACTTGCCCTTGGTCGGGAAGACGTGGCGGGTGATGACCATGTACTCCGGCCCGTCGTCGTCGAGCACGGGTCCGGAGTCGCCGTCCTCGATTGCCTGGGCCTCGCGCATCCGGTGATTGAGTTCGGCAACCATCTCGCGCTCGGCTTCCTCGTCGCGCGGTCCGTGGAGCTTCGCCTGGTGGCGCTCCGCCATCGCGCGCCACTCGGATGACATGTGCAGGTCCCACAGGCGCGGCACGAGGTTGCCGTCGCGATCCAGCGGCGGGTATGCGGCGAAGCTCAACACACCGAGCTGCTTGACCTCGTCGGGTAGCCCGTTGTAATGGTCGTCCAGGTCGCGCAATGCGGCCTTCAGGCCGGTGTGCGGGATGTAGGACTGGTCGGGGCGTGCGAACAGAGGGACCGTCCTCTGGTGCAGCTTGTCGCCCGAGACGAACACGCTCGCGAACGGCAGGTAATAGAGGTACTCCATGTCGGCGCGGTTGCTCGCACGCTCGCCGGAGATGAAACTGCGCAGCATTCCAAGGTGGTAGAGAAGGTCAACCTTGAAGCAGTGCGTGGTGTACGGCGCGAAGGTCGGAAGTGCCGGTTGTCCGGCTACGCCCCAACGCGCGAGGGCGTGGGCCTGGTGGTCGGGCGGCACGTCGAGGACAGCGAGGGCGAGCTGCAGGACGTGAGGGTCCGTGCTGTCGCAGAAGCCGTCGATCAGCTCCTTCAGCTGGGCCAAGTCCGAGATCTTCGTGTCGGTGGGGAGGATGTTCTTCACCATCCCGATGACCCGCTGCGGGTCGTGCTCGGCGAGGCTGGAGCGCCATTTCTTGGCCACCGTCCGCTCCACCTCCTCGAACTCACGGGCCTGCCAGCGCTGCAGCGCGACCGCTTCGGGGAAGTCGTCGAAGTGGACGCCGACCGCGCCGTCAGGGGCCCGCTTGACCTTGCCGCCGCGAAGGACTGGGCGGCGCGTGACGAGGTCGAGTTCGTTGCCGCCCAGTTCGGACAGCAGGAGATCTCGGTGGAAGACGATCGGCGCCGCGTTGGCCGGCGTCTTCTCGGCCAGGCGCCCGACGACGTCCTCGGGATCACGGCCGCGCGTGTTCTTCTCGAGGTCGGCGAGCGTCTCGACATAGAACACGGGTACGAGGATCGCGCTGAAGAACGCCTCGAACCACACGGACTCGTCGACGCTCAGCGCCTGCAACGCCGACTTGTCGAAGATCGTGCTCGGTCCCATGCAGAGATCCTCGCACCAACGACAGACTGCTTCATCGGAGGCCGAGGGGCCGGCGCCCTCAGGCGGGCTGCACGTCGAGAGGATGCACCGGGCGGGTCACGACTTGCCCGTCGATCTCGGCGTCGGGATCGATGCCGAGCCACGCCTTCGAACGTACAGGCTCCGGCATGTCGGCCGGCGGTGTCATTCACGGGACGGGAGTGGTGGACAGCGTGGTGATCGGCAGCTAGGAGAGCCTGGCGGGCGGGCGTAGGATGCTGTCGGTGAAGCCTGAGATCGAGGTGTCCGACGTCGACGAGCTGGGCGAGCCGCTCCTCGATGTGTACGGCACGCCGTGGGGGCAGGTGCTCAGCGACGTCGACCCCGACGTCCTCACCGTCTCCGGCACCGCGACCGTGCGCATCCCGGCCGGGGTCCCTGACGTGGAGTGAGGGTCCGCGCCCGGCGTGGTCGGAGTAGCGGCCCGCCTGTTCAGGCGCCGCTTCGGCCGGGCGCCCCGATTGATATGGACTTCCGGCCGGGCACAAGCTACTGTCACGTGTATGGCCAGCTTAGTTGGCGATACCCGTGACAATGGTGCTGTGGATCGCTTGTATGCGGTGGCCGAGCCGCAAGGCGGCTACTTCACGGCGCAGCAGGCGATCGACGCGGGCGTCGCGCGATCGACGCTGACCTATCACGCTCGCGAGGGCGGGATGCTGCAGCGCGCCGGTCGGGCTGTCTATCGCCTGCGTCGCTTCCCCAGCGCACCGCACGAGCATGTCGTCCCGGTCTGGTTGGGGTTGTCGCGCGCGGACGCTGTCGTCTCGAACGTCAGCGCGTTGGAGCTGCTGGATCTGACCGACGTGATCGCCGACGAGGTCCACGTGACGATGCCTCGGGCAAAGCGCGGCACGACGATCCCGGAAGGGGTTCGCGCGCACTTCACCGATCGGCCGATCAGCGGGCGCGACCGGCGCCAGGTCTTGGGGGTTCCCGTCACCGGTGTGGAGCGCACGATCGCCGACGTCGTCCGCGGCGATGGCTGGACCGAGCAAGTCGATCTCGCGGTCCGTCAGTCGCTGAGCCGCGGCATGACGACCTTGACCAGACTGAGCAAGGAACTGCCCAAGTCCTGGCAGGCACGACTCCACGCCGCGGCCACCGGAACCGACTCGTGAGGTACGCAACCGCCGGCGCCTTCCGGGCCGCATTGGAAGCGCGGCTCAAGGACGAGCGGTCCGATGGCGTCGGCCTGTCGCGATTGCGCAAGCGGATCGTGTTCGAGCGGCTGCTCGCCCGCCTGCAGGTCGTCGCCCCAGACGCCTGGCTGCTCAAGGGTGGGTTCGCGCTGGAACTGCGCCTTGGCGTACGCGCGCGAACGACCAAGGACGTTGACATCGACTGGGCCGTGGGGGAGGAGCAGGCCACCGAGCTCTTGCTCGATGCTGCGGCTCTGGAGATGGACGACATGTTCAGCTTCGATGTCCAACGCGCCGCGATGGACGACGACCTCGCTGGCGGAGGACAGCGGTGGACGGTCCGGGCCGAGCTCGCCGGTCGTGACTTCGAGCGCGTCGCCATCGATGTTGGGTTCGGCAAGCCGCCCGTCGTGGAGCCGGTGACGCTCACCGCGTCTCGTCTGCTCGAGTTCGCCGAGATCACGTCGATCGTCGTGCCCGCGCTGGCCGTTGAGCAGCACCTCGCTGAGAAGTTGCATGCCTACTCGCGGACCTATGCCGGCGGCCAGCCGAGCTCGCGCGTCAAGGACCTGGTCGACATCGTGGTCATCGCCCACACCACCACCGTCGACGAGGAACGGCTGCGACGGGCGGTCGCGGCGATCTTCGAGCGGCGTGATACGCACGAGCCGCCGCAGGCGCTCGCGTCGCCGCCGCGTGACTGGGTGCGCCCGTGGGCGACGTTGGTCGAGCATCTGCCGGCAGACGCTGATCTCGCGTCCGGGTTCTCGGTGGCGGCCACGTTCTGGGACCCGGTGTTGGCCGGCGAGACCGGCCTGGTCGAGTGGAACCCTGAGTTGTTGGTGTGGTCGTCGGCGGAGCCCTCTGGGAGCTAAGCCGACGGCTTGTCGCGCGTGGCGGTGCGGCCCTCGACCTGCGAGTCCGCGGCGCCCGCGAGTCGCATCGCCGTCCCGGTGGATCGCTCGATCTCTTTAGGCGTCAGGTCGACCACGGGCGTCCGCGATGGTCGAGGCGGCGGCGCCGCCGCTCGGCAAGGCGGGCAAGCTGCGAGTGGTCGGCGGGCACGGCAGGGACGCTACTGGCCGGTATGCGATTGGGCGAGGGGTGATCGTGGGGGTGGTCGACTGAGGTATGTGGACACCGCAGACCGCCCTCACGATTCCGAGCCGCTCCTGACGGCCGATGAGGTCGCATCGTTCATGAGAGTGACGCGGTCGTGGGTCTATGCTGAGACGCGGCGCGATGCGCTGCCGCACGTGCGGCTCGGTCGCTACGTGCGCTATCGACGCTCAGCGATCGAGCGCTGGCTGGACGAGTCGCAGCGAGGGCCTCGTGCGCGCTGACACGGTGGGGGCGAGTTTTGCCGGCTGGCGCCTCTAGGTCAAGATGACCAAGCGCGATTACGGCACCGGCAGCATCTACATCGATCAGAAGCGGAACGCCTACTACGGCCGGTGGCGTACCGCTGACGGGCGCAAGCTCAACCGCAAGATCGGGGCGGTGCGGGCTCGAGGAGAGTCCGACGGTCTGACGCGGGCGGAGGCCGAGAGGCGCTTTCGCAAGATGCAGGAGGCCGAGGAGCGTCGGCCACGGCCCGCGGCGGGTGAACGACGCACGGTCGACGATGCCGCCAACTCGTTGCGCAGCAAGTTGACGATCCAGGGGTCGCGTAAGTCTTACTTGGGGAACTGCGAGTCGATGCAACGCGTCCATATCTCGCCGCGCATCGGCAGTAAGCCCGTCGACCGCGTGACGACCGCCCAGGTCGAGGCGGTCGCTGAGCAGATGTTGGAGGCCGGGCTTGCGCCCAAGTCGGTGCGCAACCTCATCACCTTTCTGCACTCGGTCTTCGAGCACGCCATCGACAAGGGGTGGGCGGTGGAGAACCCGGTGCGGCGCGCCGCGCGGCCCAAGCGTCGGCGCAGCGGTGACGTCGACCCGGACCTGCAGTTCCTGACGCTCGAGGAGCTCGACAAGGTGCTTGGCGCGATCCCGGACGAGGTCGTAACGCGCGAGCCGGCGCCGACGCGCCGCGGCCGGCGCGGTCCCTCGCCGCCGGTTCCGCCGGACGTGCTCGGTCCGGTCATCCGGGTGATCGTGCTGGTCGCGGCCGCGACCGGGCTGCGCCAGAGCGAGTTGTTGGGGTTGCGCTGGCGCGATGTCGACTGGGAGGCGCAGCGCATCCGCGTTCGCAACGCGTTCGTGCGCGGTGAGCACTCGGGGGAGGGGAAGTCCGACCTGTCGACGCGGCGATCAGTGCCGATGGCCGACCTCGTCGTTGCTGCTCTCGAGGCATGGTCGGAGCGCACGCCGTATCGCGCGCCCGATGACCTGGTTTTCGCCCATCCGCAAACCGGTCGGCCGGTCGATCGCTCGAAGCTCTCGCGGCGGTTCAAGGAGGCGTGCCGCGATGCTGAGGTGCGTGTGATTCGCTTCCACGACCTGCGGCACACGTTCGCGACGCGGCTGGCGGCGTCGGGACAGCCGCTGCGGTTCATCCAGGAGCTGCTCGGCCATGCTGACGCGAAGACCACGCAGATCTACGCGCACTACGCGCCGTCGGAGCGAGAGGTCGAGATGGTCAACGAGGCGTTCGCGAGGGCGCCACGCTCGTCCTCTGGAACGGATGCCGCCCATTGAGAGGCCATCAGAGACCGGCGGGTCTCCGGAATTCGTCGATATCGAGCGCGTCCAGCCCGCGTCGCGGCGGCTATGCGCCTGCGTCCTCGGTGGGTCGGTCCTCGGAGGTGCGGGCGGTGATCCGGATCCGGCTGAAGGAGACCCCGACCTGAAGGAGGAGCGCGAGATGCAAGATGGCCGTTCACCGGGCAAGGTCGTGCTGGACCCGGCGTATAGCGCTCCTGCACCGCCGTTGCCGTCTTCAGCTCGTAGCGGTGAGCGATCCGACGCGCCGCTTACGATCAACAGCCGTGGATCTCATCGACGTGATCGCGCTGAGCAAGGCCCTGGTCCCGCGCTTGACCGCGGTGGTGGTCATCGGTGCTCTCGTGCTTGCACCGTCGGCAACGGGTCGCCTGTTCAACATGGCCATTAGCCAAAGGGCCGTCGCGATCACAGGCGAGCTGCGCCGGGTTTTGGCACCGACGGTTGACCGACTCGACGGCCTGGGCTCCGAGCGTCGCGCGCCGGGGCGGCTGCGGGATGGCTGAGGTGGTCTCATTTGAAGAGCGGCACCTGCGGCTGATCGAGATTGTCGCGGAGGTGTTTGCGGCGAGCGGCCGATGGCCCAAGTACGCCTACGTCGAGGCGGTGCTGGATCACAAGCATGGCTTGAACTACGACGACGTCATCGTCGATCTTCCGGCGCGTACTGTGTGGTCGCCATCGGGAGTCGGGCCGCAGAGCGAGGTGATTGCGGGCGTGCCGGCCTTGGCTGCCATTCCCGCCTTGGCGGACGACCTACAGCGGTTCTTGGCCGTCGTCGCGATGCTCGCAGCTCGCGAGTTGGAGTACACCCCGGCGGTGGACGCCCCGCGCGAGCTGTCGGTGAGCGGGGCCGATGTCCTAGCCGCCGGCGGGATCGATGCTGGGGACCGGCTCGCCGTCACGAAGCTGCACGCGCTCATCGACGCCGAGTTCATCGTGTCCTTTTCCGGTGGCATCGAAGCGGAATGGTCGCTCGCGGTTGACCGTCGTGTCCGACCGTTCCGCGGCGTCCAAAGCATCGACGAGTACTGCGCTCGCCGCTGGACGCCGCCGACCTATCAGCCGGCCGCCGCGGCGGAGCTTGCCCCCTCGATCCTCATCGTCATGCCGTTCGAGCACGAGTGGTCGAACAACGTCCACGACATGATCGAGCTGGCGTGCGGCGAGGTCGCGGCGACGGTTGCGGACTTGAGATGGCAGCGCGCAGACGGCATCTCCGAGCCAGGGCGGATCACCGACCAGATCGTCAACGCGATCCTGAACGCTGCGCTGATCGTCGCGGACGTCACGGGCTACAACCCCAACGTAATGTTCGAGCTCGGCTTCGCCGACGCCGCAGGAAAGCCGATCGTGGTCCTCAACCAGAACCTGGACGAGAACCCGTTCGACATCAAGGACTGGCGGGCGATCGTCTACGATCCCGCGCGCTTGGCCGATGCCCGGACGGAGTTGGTGTCCTTCATCCGCGGGGGACTGGTCGCCGCTCGGCGAGGTGCCTGAGACGGGAGTGGTGAGGCGATACGCCGTCTAGGTGCTCGCCGGCGTTGTGAGTACGGCTGAGCGGATGGCGTCGAATGCTTCGTTGCGCCAGAGCTCGTACAGCGCGCGCGTGCTGAGGACCGTGACCGGCAGCGAGTCCACAAACTCTGATCGCGAGTAGACGTCGGCGGCGCGTTCGGCTGGGGCGAGCTTGTGCTGGTCGTTGACGATCAGGACGCCGTCGGTCACCGGGAGATCTGGTTCGATCTGCGGCCACGTCAGCAGGTGCCGCACCAGCGCTCCGACGAGGGCCTCTGAGGCGCGGCCGCTGGAGGACTTGACCTCGACGAGACGTCTGTCGCCGTTGTACGTCGCCAGCAGGTCGGCCGACACCGTGCCGTACTTCTCGTCGAGGACGAGCACCTCGAACCCAGCATCCCGCAGGACCGTCTCGGTGGCGACCTCGAGCTCGTCGCCGCTACCGAACAACAGCCCATGGCGGACCGGGTCAGCTGTCGCCTCCGCCGTGGCGAGCTCGGTCTCGAGGGTCGTCCGTTCGGCGAGATGCCGAGCCTGCATCTCCTCCAGCGCCTCGCGCGCGATCCGTTCGCGCGCCGTTTCGAGCGACGGCTCCCGGAAGCTCGGCGCGCGCACACGCCGCAACGCATCCGGTGCGAACTCTGGAAGCGCGTGCCCGACCAGCCAGTCGAGCACGGTGCCCCAACTCGACTCGTCGGGGACCACGTACCAACGTTGGTCTTCATCGTCCGAAACCCAGACCGCGACGACCGGGTCGCCGAGCCCGTCGACCAAGATCGGCTCGAGTCGTCCGAGTGGCGCGCGATGTGTGGTCTCTCGCCACCCCGGCTCGGTGCTCGTGCCATGCAACGACAGGCTCCACCAAGGCGCCTCCTGTGGGCGGGAGGAACGCAGCCGCATGCCTAGATCGCGATCAGCGCCTGAGGCGCTCGCAGCAAGCGACACGTGTGCGCCGTCGCCCAACCGCCTGCCCGCGATGAAGCCGGTCATCCCCGGCAAAGCGATGTTGCCGCCCGACCCGAAGAACGACGACCGCTGCCCGTCGTCGCGGATCGTAGAGATGAGGACGGCGACTTCGTCGCGACCCTTCGAACCGGCCAGAAAGCGCTGGAGCTCGTCTGCGCCGTGGTTGTGGAAGATGCTTGGGTTGATCGCGGCGGCGCAGTCGCTGGTCTCCATCCCCAGCCAACGCGGTTCCACGCCGTGCTTCGTCCAATCGACGTCCCCGATGGGCGGGGTCTGGTGCCAATGGTCCCGCCCGGCAGCCGGCTGGGCGACGTGCACGGCGACGAGGCCTGAGCTGCTGGTACCGCTCATCGTGCCCGGATCTTGCCTGATGCTTCGGATCTTCTCTGGCCGCAGCGGGATGTCGAGATCGTCACAGCGCCGAGAGGACTCGCACGTTCGCGTAGGCCGCGAGGATGTTGATGTCCTGCAAATCGTCGGTGAGGACGTCGGCCCCCACCACCGCGGCGGTCGCCACCACGAGCGCGTCGAAGCGTAGGGCCGGCTCGGCGCCCGCCTTTTCGAGAACCTCACCCGCTAGCCGACCGATCTCCTCGGTCGTCGGGACCGCTTCGACCGCGCTAAGCGCCTGCTCCATGTGCCAACTGTGTCCGTGACGATGGCCGCGCCAGACCTCGGTGTAGGTCGCCCCGGCGACGAGGAGCGCGCTGCCTCGCCCAACGAGCTCGTCGACGGCGACGCGTGTTCGCCGATCCTGCCGCTCGAGATCTACGAGGATGCACGCGTCAAGGACTACGTCGGCCATCGCCGGCGAAGCTCCTCGCGCAGGACTTGATCCTCGGGGCTATCAAGCGCCCAGTCGGCTACCAGCTTTCCGCTCGACGAGATGCGTCCGGATGGCTCCTGGAGCCAGGGTCGCCGTAGTCAGGCACGAACCCGTCCTGGATCATCCGGACGCGCTCGGAAGCCGCGGTCGTAGGCGGGGTCAGCGGTGCCCAGAGCCAATCTGTCTGTGGCTCGAAGCGCGTGTTGAACCTCCCCGCCTCGGCAGCCACCGAGGAGATCACACGTACTCGCACGTCGTAGTCGACCTGACCGAGCGGCACCCATACGTCCCACAGCGAGCGGTCGATCTGCTCATGTAGGACGAGTCGGTTGGCCTTGTCGGCGGGGCCAGTCGTGACGCCGGTGATCTCGCTGGTGAAGCGGACCCGCATGCCTTCCGCCCGGATGATCGCCGCGATCTCAGCCAGCGCGCTGAGGGACGCCTCGTCGGGCTCGTCCGGCACCGGTAGGCGGATGCCGGACCAGGCCTCGACGACGAGCACGTCTGTGAGGAAGGCACGCTCGGCAGTCAGGTCGTCTAGATGTAAGTCCCGTGGAGGTTGTTTCGCTGGTTGAGGCGGGTGATCGGGGTTTGGTGGTCGAGGGCTGAGTGTCGGCGGTGATGGTTGTAGTGCCAGAGCCATCCGTCAAGGGCCGCGGTGCGTTCGTCGCTTGAGCGGTAGA
>NZ_DASYJG010000082.1:0-64394 GCF_035996765.1 Baekduia sp. | reverse complement strand
CTTGGCGAAGATGTTGCTCGTCGTGTTCGGCGCGGCGTGGATGATCTTGGCGCCCGCGTCCTGGTGCTGGCCCTCGCCGGCGAAGGCGATCGACAGGACCTCGCCGTGGGCGCGCTCGCCCATCAGGTAGACGGCCGGGTACTTCATCGTGAGCTTGGAGCCGAGGTTGCAGTCGACCCACTCGACGGTCGCGTCGGTCTCGGCGATCGCGCGCTTGGTGACCAGGTTGTAGACGTTGTTCGACCAGTTCTGGACGGTCGTGTAGCGGATCCGGGCACCGGGCTTGGCGATCAGCTCGACCACCGCGGAGTGCAGCGAGTCACCGCTGTACGTCGGGGCGGTGCAGCCCTCGACGTAGTGCACGTAGCTGCCCTCGTCGGCGATGATGATCGTCCGCTCGAACTGGCCCATGTTCTCCGTGTTGATGCGGAAGTAGGCCTGTAGCGGCATCTCGACGTGCACGCCCGGCGGGACGTAGACGAACGAGCCGCCCGACCAGACCGAGCTGTTCAGCGCGGCGAGCTTGTTGTCGTTGGGCGGGATGATCGTGGCGAAGTACTCGCGGACCAGGTCCTCGTGCTCGCGCAGCGCCGAGTCCATGTCCATGAAGATGACGCCCTGCTCCTCCAGGTCCTCGCGGACCTGGTGGTAGACGACCTCGGACTCGTACTGGGCGCCGACGCCGGAGAGGAACTTGCGCTCAGCCTCCGGGATGCCCAGGCGGTCGAACGTGCGCTTGACGTCGTCGGGCACGTCGTCCCAGGAGCGGCTGGGCCGCTCCGTCGAGCGGACGAAGTAGTGGATGTCGTCGTAGTCGACGTCGGCCAACATCGGCGAGCCCCACGTGGGCTGGGGCCGATCGAGGAAATGCTGCAGCGCCTTGAGACGGAACTCGAGCATCCAGGCCGGCTCGCTCTTCATCCGCGAGATCGTCTCGACAACCTCGCGGTTGATCCCCTTGGGCGCCTTGTAGAGGTAGTTGTCCTCCTCGTGGAACCCGTAGCGCTCCGTGTAATCGTCGCCGAGGTTGCGCAGCGACGCCTCTTCGGGCGTCAAGATCTTCGTGGACTCAGGTGTGGCGGCCATCAGCTAATCCCTACTCTCGCAATCGGTATTGCCAGTCTAGCGAGGCCGGTGGCGAAACCTTCGTCTCCTCGGCAGGCCGCGAACACGACCCAGCCACCGTCCGCTACGCGAAACCGCGTACTGCGCAAGGCGCTAATGCCCAGACCATTGGGTGGTCTTTGGATGGAAGGCCTCACCGACCATCGCGGGTCCTTAGGGTGGCCAACATGCGCCTAGCTGCCTCATCCTTCGCCATCCTTGCCCTTGCCGGGTCCGGGTTCGCCGCGACCGCCTCGGCGAACCCGCTGGCCCCTTCATCCGCACCGTCGGTCTTCGGCCCGACGACGACGCCACCGCCGCACGAAACCGCGCCGGACCTGTCGTCGCCCACCGTCATGGTCAAGGCGTCGTCGGAGGACGCCGCGCAGGCCATCGCCGCCCGTCATCACCTCACGGTCAGCCGCGGCTTCCCGTGGATCGGCTGGTACGAGCTCGAGACCCCGCCCGGGACGACCGATCCAACCGCTGCACGCAACGACCTGCGGTCCGACCCCGACGTCCAACAGACCGACAGCGTCGCGTCCGGCGAGACGATCGAGCCGCAGTTCACACCGCACGATCCGGCCTGGGACCCCGCCGCGACGCTGCAGACCGGTGAGCAAGCCGAGTGGGGGCTGGCCAAGGCCAACTTCCCGTCCGCCTGGGACGCCTCGGAGGGCGCCAACGCCACGATCGGGATCATCGACAGCGAGTTCGATATCAGCCACCCCGACCTGCAGGCCAAGGTCCGCAGCCCGTACAACGAATCCAGCGGCACGGCCCAGTACCACACCGGCAACGTCTTGGCCAACAGCCCCGGCGAGCTCCACGGCACGCACGTGGCGGGCATCGCTGCGGCGGTGGCCGACAACGGCGTCGGTGTCACAGGCGCCGGGTTCGACGCGACGTTCATCCCGGTCAAGATCACCACGAGCTTCAACCCCGGCAACGGCAACCCGGTCGACTCCAACTTCGTCGCCGACCTCACCGAGGCGCTCGGCTACATCGCCACCCAGCCGATCTCGGTGGTGACGATGTCGCTGGGCGGCACGCGGCCCCACCAGCCGCTGGCCGACGCGATCGCCGCGGTCCGCGCCCGTGGCATCCCGGTGATCGCCGCCGCAGGCAACTTCCAGCAGACCGACCCCAACTCGCTGATCTACCCGGCCTCCTACCCAGGGGTCATTGCCGTGGGCAACACCCAGGCCGACGACACCATCGCGCCGAGCTCGTCCAACGGCAGCTGGGTCGACGTCTCGGCGCCGGGGACGAACATCTTCTCGACCTGGGACGCGCGCGACCCGCAACTGTCGCTCAACGGCAGCACCGGTAACTACAACGTCGAGACCGGGACGTCGATGGCGGCCCCGATGGTGGCCGGCCTCGTCGCCCTGATGAAGTCGGCTCGTCCGGACCTCACGCCCGACGAGGTCGAGACCATCCTGAAGGGCACGGCCCGCGACCTGGGCAGCACCGGCCCCGACCCGCAGTTCGGCGCCGGCCGCATCGACGCCTCGGCCGCGGTCCGCGCCGCGATGTCCTACGTGCGACCCGTGCCCCCGGCTCCCGCTCCGGCCCCGGCGCCCGCCCCGGCCCCGCCGCGCGACACGGTCGCCCCGAAGGTGACGATCAAGGGCCTCGTGACCCTCGCCGGGCGTAGCGTCACCGTGCGCTTCACCTGCGCGGAGGCCTGCTCGGGCAAGGTGCGCCTGCGGACCACCAAGCGCAAGCTGCTGGTCAGCAAGTCCTTCAAGTCGGCAGCGGCCGGCAAGTCGGTGACCGTGCACCTGAAGACCAAGAAGAAGCTCAAGAACCGCTCGACGATCATCGTCGAGATCGCGGCGCGCGACGCCGCCGGCAACCTCGCGACCAAGGCCGAGCGCCGCAAGCTGCGCAAGTAGCCGGCCGGTCGGACCCGCGCGTTCCGCCCGCCGGCGGGACGCGCGGCGCAGCCGGCCTACTCGACGTCGATCCTGACGATCCCGTCCTCGACGCGCACGGGGAACGTCTCGACCGGCTCGTAGGCCGGAAGCGTCAACGGCTTGCCGTCGCGCAGATCGAACAGCGAGCCGTGGCGTGGGCACTCGATCGTGCACTCGGCCTGGCGCAGCTCGCCCTCGGCCAGCGGGCCGTCGTCGTGGGAGCAGCGGTCCTCGATCGCAAAGAGCGTGCCGGCGCAGTTGACGACGGCGATCTCGAGGTCCTCCCACTCCACGACGCGCATGGCGCCGGGCGGGAGCTCGGTGATCGGGCAGATGTCGATGGTCTCAGGCACGCAACTCGAATCCGGCGTTCGCGGCTGGCACTGTACGACGTCGGCTGCGCCCTCGACGTCCGGCCCCGCAGGCAGACTCGCCCGCGTGCACCACCCCATCCTCCGCGTGCTCCGCGGCGTGCGGATGACCGCCACCGCCAAGACCGACGCGCATGCCGAGCTGCGCAGCCGGATCAGCGGCGTGATCCTCTTCACGATCGTCCTCGACCTGCTCTGCGGCACCGTGGCCTGGGCCCTGGAAGCGCACCGCGGCGAGATCACGACGTTCGGCGACGCGCTGTTC
Source organism: Baekduia sp. (assembly GCF_035996765.1). Taxonomy (NCBI): domain Bacteria; kingdom Bacillati; phylum Actinomycetota; class Thermoleophilia; order Solirubrobacterales; family Baekduiaceae; genus Baekduia; species Baekduia sp. Next base: position 60,732 of record NZ_DASYJG010000082.1, on the reverse strand, counting down.
TGGACGACGACCCAGATGCTCACGGTCTCCTCCCAGTTCCCGAACCCGCTGAGCACCGGCGGCAAGCTCCTCGACGTCTTCCTGGAGCTCTACGCGCTGGTCGTCGTGACGTCGGTCGCGGGCGCCTTCGCCTCGTTCTTTCACCGCCGCTCGCGCGAGCACGCGCAGGCGGGCGGGTCTTCTTCCTGACGACCCCCTAGCCTCTTGCGGCGCATGCCCGCCGTTAACCCAACCTTCTCCGCGACCCGCGACGATCTCCGCAACGTCGCCATCATCGCCCACGTCGACCATGGCAAGACGACGCTCGTCGACGCCATGCTGCGCCAGTCGGGCGCCTTCCGGGAGGGCGCGGCGCTCACCGACCGGGTCATGGACTCCATGGACCAGGAGCGCGAGCGCGGCATCACGATCCTCGCCAAGAACACCGCGGTCCAGTACGGCGAGACCAAGTTGAACATCATCGACACGCCCGGCCACGCCGACTTCGGTGGCGAGGTGGAGCGCGGGCTGACGATGGTCGATGGCGTCCTGCTGCTCGTGGATGCGAGCGAGGGCCCGCTGCCCCAGACGCGCTTCGTGCTGCGCAAGGCGCTGGAGAGCCGGCTGCCGGTCGTGCTCGTCATCAACAAGATCGACCGTCCGGACGCGCGCATCGACGAGGTCGTCCACGAGGTCGAGGAGCTCTTCCTGGACCTCGACGCCGCCGAGGACCAGCTCGAGTTCCCGATCGTCTTCACCAACGCCAAGGCCGGCACGGCGTCGATGGACCAGACGGTGCCGGGCGAGTCGCTCAAGCCACTGCTCGACCTGCTGGTCGAGACCGTCCCGCCGCCGTCCTATGACCCCGAGCATCCCGCCCAGGCGCTGGTCACCAACCTCGACGCCGACCCCTATCTCGGCCGCCTCGGCGTCTGCCGCGTGCGCCAGGGCACGATCCGCAAGGGCGACATCGGCTGGTGTCGCGCCGACGGCGAGACCGTGACGCGCGGCAAGATCACCGAGCTGTTCGTCACCGACGGCCTGCATCGCGTGCCGGTCGAAGAGGCCGGCCCGGGCGAGATCTGCGCGGTCGCCGGCCTTCCGGAGATCACGATCGGCGAGACGCTGGCCGACGTCAACGACCCGCGGCCGCTGCCCGTCCTGCACGTCGACGACCCGTCGATCGGCGTCACGATCGCCACCTCGACCTCGCCGTTTGCGGGCAAGGACGGCAACAAGCTGACCGCCCGCCAGATCCAGGCGCGCCTCGACCAGGAGCTGATCGGCAACGTGTCGATCCGCGTCGAGAACACCGATCGTCCGGATGCCTGGGAGGTTCAGGGCCGCGGCGAGCTGCAGCTCGCCGTGCTCGTCGAGACCATGCGCCGCGAGGGCTTCGAGCTGCTCGTCGGCCAGCCGCGCGTCGTCACGCGTGAGATCGACGGCACGGTCCACGAGCCGATGGAGCGCATGACCATCGACGTGCCCGAGGACTACGTCGGCGTCGTAACGCAAATGCTCGCCCTTCGTAAAGGTCGTCTGGAGCAAATGAGCAACCACGGGACCGGCTGGGTGCGCATGGACTACCGCGTCCCGGCGCGCGGGCTGATCGGCTTCCGCACCGAGTTCCTCACCGAGACGCGCGGCACGGGCATCGCCCACAGCGTCTCTGACGGCATGGAGCCGTGGCACGGCGAGCTGCGCACGCGGCCCACCGGCGCGCTGGTCTCCGACCGCCAGGGCTCGGTCACCTCCTACTCCTGCTTCCAGATGCAGGACCGCGGCTCGCTCTTCGTCTCCCCCGGCGACCAGGTCTACGCCGGCATGGTCATCGGCGAGAACTCCCGCAACGACGACCTCGACGTCAACATCGTCCGCGAGAAGCACCTGACCAACGTGCGCTCGGCGACCGCCGACGAGCTCGAGCGCCTGGTGCCGGCCCGCAACCTGTCGCTCGACCAGGCGATGGAGTGGCTGCGCGAGGACGAGTGCGTCGAGGTCACCCCGAAGGCCGTCCGGATCCGCAAGTGGCAGCTGGACCCCAACGAGCGCACCAAGGCCGCACGTCGCGCCAAGGCGGGCGCGGCGCCGAAGTAGGCGAAGACTCGCCCTGGGGGCGAGCTTCGCGGCGGGTGCTCGCCTGGGGGCGAGACCCGCAACCGCTAAACGCAGCGGTCGCTCAGCCCGCGACCCAGACGCCGGAGCGCGCAGCGGCCTTGCGGGCCTTGCCCCGGCTGACCGCGCGCGCCTGCGGCCCGGCCACGCCCGCCGCATCGATGCCGCGCACCGTGACGGTCGCCGTCGTCGTCTTGGCGACCGCCGCGATCGTCGTCTGCGGCTTCTTGAGCAGCAGGAGCAGGACGCGCCCGTCGGTCAGCTTGGCGCGCAGCTCGTAGCGCTTGGCGCGCGGGTCGCGGTGCCAGCGGACGGTGAGCTTGGTGCCCGCGCGCTTGACGGTCACCCGCGGCTTGACGGGCCGGACCCGGGCCGGCGCGACGTAGCGCGCGACGGTCAGGTTGGCGCGCGGCATGCCGTTCTGCGTGACGGTCGCGACGATCTTGCGCGTCCCGCCCTCACCGGTCGTCGGCGTGAACGCGATCGTCCCCTGCGCGGCGCGCGTCGGCTTGCCGATCTGCGCGGCCGTGCCCTTGCCGACCTCGGCGAACGCGACCTGCTGGCCGGGCTGCGGCGTGATCTTGTAGGACAACACGCGCTTGGCGCCCTTGCCGCGCCGGACGCTCGCCGACACCTGCGGCTTCGGCAGTCCCTCGGCCTGGCGAACGCTGACGATCGGCGTCGAGTCGGCCTCGGGCACGATCTTCCAGACGCCCGGCTTGGGCGCCTTGACCGCGAACCACGTCAGCCGCTGGGCGACCGCCTGGAACGCGAACGCCTTGCCATCGTTGACCGGCGCGTTGGCCTGCGGCTCGACGCGCGTGCCGTCGGGGCCGACGAGCGCCACGTGCGGCGGCCCGTCCTGGCCGATGACGCCCACGACGCCCGCGGGCAGGCCGGCCTTGAACGTCACCGATCGCTCGCCGCCGGCCTGCGCGGCCGACGCGGTCGCGCGATAGCCGCTGACCGAGCAGCCGGTCGGCATCACGTCGATCCGGCCCAGCAGGACGATCGGGTTGACCAGGCCGGCCAGGAGGTCGTTGCCCCAGGTGATGCCGGCGCCGATGTCGATGATCGGCGTGCGCGCGCACGCGGCGAAGCCCTTGGACGACACGAGGATGTCGCCGCCGATGCAGACCCCGATGCAGACGTCGGCGTTGCCCTCCAGGTTGAACGCGCCCTTGTAGAACCAGCCGTCGATCGACCCCTCCACGTTGACCGGACCGAACCCGGCCTTGACGCTACCGCCCGCGCTGATGTGCCCATCGGTGACGAACTGCACGTAGGCCTTGGCCAGCGGAACGCCGAGGACGCTGCCGACGCCGTCGCCGCGGATCGTCACCGGCTTGTCGTCGGGCAACGTCACCTTCACGTCGCCGTCGACCTTGACGAAGCGCTCCGAGCCCTCCTCCTTGAGCGGCGGCCCGGCGCCGAGCGTCACGCCGCCGCTGAAGGTCAGCGGCGAGAACGCCACGCCGCCGCGGATCGCGGTGAGATACGCCACCGAGAACGGGTCGAGCGGGTAGCCGGGCGCGGGCGGGACGAACTCGCCGCTGAGGTGCTCGATCGTCCCGTCGCGGATGCCGAGCGAGGCGGACAGGCTCATGCCCGGCGGGATGTTCAGCTTCAGGGAGCCCGACCAGAGGTTCGCGTCGGCGTCGTAGCCAAGCGCGGCGTCGGCGAGCTCGAGCGGGCCGAGCTTGGCAGTGGAGAAGCCGAAGTGCAGCTCGCGGACATGGAGGCCGGCGATGTTGTCGGCGCGCATGACGAGCGCGGCGCTGACACCGCCCAGGACGTCGGGCAGCCCGATGCTGGCGTGGACCTCGACCGCGCCGCGGACGAGCTGGACGTCGGCGTCGCCGACCAGCTTGAAGCCGAAGACCTTGGACCCCAGCTTGCCGACGTCGAGGTCGCCGAGCGGGAAGACGTTGCCCTTCGGGATCGTCCAGTCGATCGCGCCGTGAAACAGCTTGGTCGCGCCGATCGAGATGTCGACGGGCCCGGTCGACGTCACCTTCAGCTTGGTGGGGTCGAAGCGAATCTCGGCGCCCGCGAGGCTCAGGCCGTTGACCTTCACTCCCCCCTTGGCGATGAAGACGCCCTTGTCCTGCGTGAGGCAGGCGTCGGCGACGACGTCGAGCGCAGCGAGCTGCAGGACGCGGCAGCGCTTGTCCTCGGGGTTGGTGGGCGCGGGAGGCGGTGCGGGCGTGCCGGTCGCCGGGGGCGTGCCCGTGTCGCCACCGCCGCCGCTCGGCGGCGGGGTACCACCACCGCCGCCGCCGCCGCCGCCACCGCCACCGCCCGTCGTCGGCGGCGTCGTGCCGGGCAGCACGACCCCGCCGAAGGCGTAGCCGTAGGGCTGGGTCGGCTGACCGACCATGCCGTCGAAGCCCTGCGTGCCGGTGGTCTCCGACAGCCAGGGGTCGCCGTAGCCGCCGGAGCCGAAGCTGCCCGCACCGCCGCCGAGGTCGTGCTCGAGGTGGCTCTCGCTCGAGGGCAGCAGCACGTTCTTGCTCCAGCCGATGCCGTCGTCGGAGGTCATGTACTGCACGTGGTCGCGCCCGCCGTTGAGGCCCGCCATCCAGCGCGCGAAGTGCAGGCGGCCGTTGGCCTGATCCTCGACGAGGCTCGCCGTGGCGAACGGGTCGTCCCCGTAGAACTCGGCGTCGCGGCCGCCCTCGACCGAGTAGTCCACGTCCGGGATCCGGTGCGGGGCGCCGAGCGTCGTGCCGGTGATCTGCCGCAGCCACCAGGTCGGCGGGTCGCGATCGTCGGCGAGGTTCACCACGCGGTACATCAGGAACGTCCCGAGCGGGCCGGTCACGAGCTGCGGCCGGTTGGCGCCGGTCTCGCTCGGCCCGGTCATCGCATGCCAGTTCGCGCCGTCGTTGATCGCCGTGAGCGGCGCGCCGGGCATGTCGAACGTGCGCAGCTGGATGTGGTGATCGGGGTCATCCCAGGCGGCGATGAACGAGCCGGGGCCGCGCTGGATGACCGACGGGTGGTCGCCGCCGCCATTGCGGTTGCGGGTGTCGGTCGGGTCGGTGAGTTGCGCACGGACCGAGGTGTAGGTGACGCCCTCGGCGCTCAGCGTCGCGCCCTGGACGAAGACCCCGCCGTACTGCGCCGGATCGCTGAACGCGTAGTCCTGCGACGTGATCGTGACGATGCGCCGGTCGGAGAGGTCCAGGATCGAGTCGGTGTCGACGCGCCGGTAGCCGGTGTCGTCACCCGACTTCATCGTGGTGCGCAGCGCCAGCTTGACCGGCGCCGCGAACGTGTCGCCGCCGTCGGTCGACTGGTAGACGACAAGGTCGTCGTTGCCGTAGGGGTAGACGAAGTCGCACAGCGCGTGGGTCACGAGGATCACGTCGCCGAACTGCGAGATCAGGACCTTGGGCCGGTCGACTGGCCGGGGGCCCGAGCCGTAGCTGCTGTCGGTCTCGTTGCGGTAGCAGCCGGCCGGGAGCGTGAACGTGCGGTTGTCCTTGCACGTGTCGGTTCCGGGCGCGATGCGGCAGTACTCGATCTCGTCGTTCTGACCGCCTTCGGGTGGCACGAACCCGTAGACGAGGTGGGTCGTCCCGTCGCGGTCGGTGGCCGACGACGGGCCGTAGCCCGTGGCGATCGTCGGGTTGGCGAGGGCGGAGGCCGGCAACAGCAGACCCATGAGGCCGGCGGCAACCGCCAGTGCGACGACGAGACGGGACACCAGGGGACCGTACGCCGTCAGGGGTTCACGCGGACCTCCCCATTGGTCCTGGATCTCGGCGCTTTCAAAGGCGGTTCGGGTCCGCCGGCGCCGCGGCCTGCGGCGTCTCGGGCTCCCAGTCGACCTCGTGGCCGAGGCCGGCGGACTTCAGGACCTTCAGCGACAGCAGCGCGCACTTCATGCGGGTGGCGGAGATGTCGATGCCGAGGAGGTCGAGGACGAACGAGCGGTCGAGGCGCAGGAGCTCGTCGACGGGCATGCCGACAATCTCGTCAGAGGCCATCGAGGCGCTGGCCTGGGAGATCGCGCAGCCGTGGCCCTCGAACTTGATCTCGGCGACCTTGTTGTCGTCGCCGACCTTCAGCATCACCTTGAGCTGGTCGCCGCAGAGCGGGTTGTGGTCCTCGGCCTCGAGATCCGGCGCATCCATCGGACCCCAGTTGTGGGGTCGCTTGTAGTGCTGGAGGATCTCCTCGCGGTACAGATCATCCATGGCTAGGCGAAGATCCTCCGGACTTCCGCCAGGCCATCGACGAGCGCGTCGATCTCCTCGCGGGCGGTGTGCACGGCAAACGAGGCGCGCGTCGTCGCCGACTCGCCCAAGTGCTGCATGAGCGGCTGGGCGCAGTGGTGGCCGGCCCGGACGCAGACGCCGCGGCGGCCGAGGATCTCGGACACGTCGTGCGGGTGGACGCCCTTCAGGGCAAAGGAGATCAGCGCGCCGCGGCGCTCGACATCGAGCGGGCCGTGCAGCGTGACGTCCTCCTCGGCGCCAAGGCGCTCCAGCGCGTAGGCGGTCAGGTCGACCTCGTGGGCGCGCACGTTCTCCATGCCCAGCTCGGCGAGCCAGTCGACCGCGGCACCAAGGCCGATAACTTCGGCGATCGCCGACGTCCCCGCCTCGAAGCGCGCCGGCGGCGCGGCCCAGCGGACCTCGTCAAACGACACGCTGGAGATCATGTGACCGCCGCCGATCAGCGGCTCGGTGTCGAGCAGCAGGTCGTGGCGGCCGTGCAGGACGCCGACGCCGGTCGGCCCGTAAGCCTTGTGGCCGGTCCACGCGTAGAAGTCGGCATCCAGCGCGCCGAGGTCGACGGGCATCTGCGGCACAGCCTGTGAGCCGTCGACGACCGTCACGACACCCGCGGCGCGCGCACGGCGCACGATCTCGGCGATCGGGTTGATCGTCCCGACGACGTTGGAGACGTGCGCCACGGCCAGCACCTTGGCGCCCGGCAGCAGCCCGTCGAGGACGTCGAGATCGAGCACGCCCTCGTCGTCGACCGGCACCTCGACCAGCTCGGCGCCGGTCTCCTTGGCCAACATCCACCACGGCACGAAGTTGGAGTGGTGCTCCATCCGCGTGACGAGGATGCGGTCGCCGGGCCCGACGTGGCGGCGGCCCCAGCCGTGGGCGACGACGTTCAGCGCCTCGGACGCGTTGCGCGTGAAGACCGTGTCGCGCGCAGCCCAGTTGACGAACGCGGCGATGCGCGTGCGCGCGCCCTCGAAGAGGTCGGTCGCCTCGGAGGCCAGCGGGTAGGTGCCGCGGTGCACCGACGCGCGGTGGTGGCGGTAGTAGTCGTCCATCGCCGCCAGCACGACGTCCGGCGTCTGCGACGTCGCGGCGCTGTCGAGGTAGGCGACGCCGTCACGCTGGAGCGTGGGGAACTGCGCGCGGACGTCGAGCTGGGCGGTGGCGGCCATGATGCTGTCCTTAGGCGCCGACGCCCGCCGCTTCCTTGATGTTGGCGTAGCCCTCGGACTCGAGCTGCTCGACGAGCTCCGGGCCGCCCTCCTTGATGATCTGGCCGTCGAACATGATCGAGACCCGTGTCGGCTCCACCAGGTGCAGGATGCGCTGGTAGTGGGTGATGATCAGGACGCCCATGTCCGAGCCCTTGGCGATCGTGTTGACACCATGGGCGACGACGTTGAGCGCGTCGATGTCCAGACCGGAGTCGGTCTCGTCGAGGACGGCGAGCTTCGGCTGCTGAAGCGCGAGCTGGAGCACCTCGAGGCGCTTCTTCTCGCCGCCGGAGAAGCCGTCGTTGAGGTAGCGGGAGACGAACTCGCGTGGGACGTTGGTCAGCTCCATCGCCGCCTCGACCGTCTTGCGGAAGTCCTTGAGCGAGATCTCCTTCTCGCCGCGCGCCTCGCGGTGGGCGTTGAGGACCATCCGCAAGTACTTGGTGATCGTCACGCCGGGGATGGCGACCGGGTACTGGAAGGCCATGAACAAGCCGGCGCGTGCGCGCTCGTCGGGATCGGCCTCGGTGATGTCCTGCCCCTGGAAGATGATCTGGCCCTCGGTGACCTCGAGGCCCGGGTGGCCCATGATCGCGTTGGCCAGGGTGGACTTGCCCGAGCCGTTGGGGCCCATCAGCGCGTGGATCTCGCCCTTGTTGACGGTGAGGTCCAGGCCCTTGAGGATCTGCTTCTCACCGGCCTGGACATGAAGGTTGCGGATCTCGAGTTCAGCGGCCATGTACGTGTCTTTCTGCGTCTCAAGCCACCGCGGCCGTGCTGTCGGCCGCGACGGGGGTGGGATTCGGGATGGTGCGGTTGGAGAAGGCGACGAGCTCGGCGAGCGTCGTCTGTGCCAGCGCCCGGACGACGCCGCCCTGGACACGGGTCCAGAGCAGCTTGGTCGCGCAGCCGTGGCCGCTGTCGGCCTCGTGGTTGCAGACGACCCGACCGTGGGAAGACTGACCGTCCTCGGCGATGAAGCAGGTCATCGGCGCGACGCCGCCTTCGAGGGCGAGGACGACCTCGTCCATCTGGATGTCGGCGGGCTGGCGCGTCAGGCGGTAACCGCCGTGCGCGCCGCGCGTGGCCTCGACGAGGCCGGCCTTCTTGAGGAGGGCGACGATCCGCTCGAGGTAGGCGAGCGGCAGGGCCTCGGCCTCGGCGATCGCCTTGAGCGAGACTGGAGTGGGAACCCCCGAGGCGTCGTGCTGGCGACCCAGCTCGACGAGGAGCCGCACGCCGTACTCCGCCTTGGTCGTGAAGATCATCGGTCCTAATCCTACCGCGCAGGTAGGAGTAACCGAACGCGGGCTACTGGGCGTCGCGCGCGGCACGCACGCCGAGCGCGCCGGAGAAGAGCAGCAGGCCCAGGCCCGAGCCGATGTCGACGGCCTTGAGCAGCCGGTCGCCGACGCGGGCGCGGATCGCGGTCAGACCGAGCGACAGCACGGTGAACCACGTCAGCGTCCCGCAGCCGACGCCCAGGCAGAGCAGGAGCGTCTCGCCCGTGCCGTCGACCGCGCTGGCCGTAGAAGCGGCCGCGAAGACCGCCGCCCAGGAGAGGATCGTCGTCGGGTTCGACGCGGTCGCCGCCAGCGAGGTCAGAAACGCGCGCGCCGGGGTGGCGACCTCATCGTCGCTCTCGCCGCCGAGCCGCACGCGGAACGCCGACCACAGCGTGCGCAGCCCCAACAGCGCGAGCACCGCGGCGCCGACGAGGCCGAGCGTCAGCGCCAACGCGTCGATCTCCAACAAACGTCCTGCGCCGATCGCGCCCAGCAGCGCGTAGGTCGCGTCGATCACGGCCGCCCCGGCGCCGATCGCGATGCCCGTCCCGAGCGCTCCGCGCAGGACCGTGCGGATGCAGAGCAGGGAGATCGGGCCGATCGCCGCGGCGACCACGAACCCGAGGCCGAAGCCCAACGCGACGACGTGCATAGTCCGGATTCTCGCACGAGGCCACCGCCGCGCCACGCGCAGCGCCGACGCGTTCGGCAGACTCCTCGCCCGCATGTCGGTCCGTCGTCTGCTCGTGTCTCTGCTCGCTGCCCTCGCCGTCGGCGGGTTGGCTGCCGCCGGCGTCGGCCTCAGCCCGGCCGGCGGGCAGGTGGCCGGGACCGAGGAGGTGCCCGACATCAACCCCTGCCACGACCCCAACCTGGCGTTGAAGTGTCCGGACCTGCGGATGGCGCCGCCGGCCGACCTGCGCGTCCAGAAGGCGGGCAAGGTGCTGCGGCTGCTGGCCACCAACCACATCGTCAACGTCGGCGCCGGCGCGCTGGAGCTGCGCGCCGAGCACACCAACAAGGCGACGCGCAACGGCTACCGCTTCGCGACGGCCTACCAGGTGGTCCGCAACCGGCGGGGCGCGCCGGTCTACTTCCCCGAGGCCGGCTCCGTCTACTGGAAGGCCATCCCCGGCCAGGGGCACTACTGGAAGTACTGGCGGGCGGCGCGCTTCGAGCTCTGGACGCTGCACGCCGACGGCTCGCGCGCGCGCATGATCCGCACGGGCCCGAAGCTCTCCTACTGCTTCCGCGATCTCAGGCGCGTGCGCACCTTCGCGCGCTCCCCCAGACACCGGGTCTTCCCGGCGTGCAGTCAGAGCTTCGGCCGCAAGGAGCTGCGTCTCGGCGTCTCCCCCGGCTGGGCCGACATCTACCCCTCGACCTACCACGAGAACTGGATCAGCATCACCGGGTTGAAGGGCTGCTTTGCCTTCGTGCACCGCGCCGATCCGCTCGACGACATCGTCGAAGGGCGCGAGGACGACAACATCGGTCAGCGGACGATCCAGCTGCCGCCGCGCCACGGTCGCGTCGCGCCGCGCCACTGCCCCGGCCCACGGTAGGATTCCGCGCGCATGTCGCTCGTCATCGCCCTCAGCGCCTTCAAGGCCACCTTCGGCCTCGTCATCGTCTTCTTCGTCATCTTCCCGCTGCTCCTGCACGGGCTCATCGGCTTCGCGCTCGCGCAGTCGGCCGGTGAGCACCAGGACAACCTCGATCATCTCGAGGGCGGCGAGGACACCAAGACGCTCTAGCCGCGGCTAGGCCAGTGTCCCGCCGGAGGCGATGAGCGCCTTGGCGCGCTCGATGTCGCCGTGGCCGCCGGCGCTGAGCATCGCCGCGACCTTGCCGTCGGCGAGATACCAGACCGTGAACGTGCCGCTGGGCATGTCGCCCTCGACGACCTCCTCGTCCCACGCAAGCGCCGGGCCGACGTACTCAAACGAGGCCCAGTCGGCGAGGTCGCTGAAGAAGTAGGGCACGTCGGTGTGCTCGGCCTCGGCGCCGAGCATGTTGCGCGCGACCGTGCGGCCTTGCGACGCGGCGTGCTCCTCATGCTCGACGCGGATCACCGCGCCACCGTGCGAAGGGCTGTCGTACTCCGCGATGTCGCCGGCCACGTAGAGCCCGTCAGCGCCGTGGGCGCGCAGCCGCGCGTCGGCCCGTACGCCGCCGCGCTCGCCGATCTCCAGCCCGGCCTTGCGCGCGAGCATGACGTCGGGCGTGACGCCGACGCCGGCGACGACCAGCTCGGCGTCGAGTGCGCGCCCGCCGGCCAGGACGACGCGCGCGACGCGCTCGCCCTCTCCTTCGAAGCGCTCAACCTCGACGTTGCCGACGATCTGAACCCCGTGGCCCGCGAGCACGCCGCGCACCCACTGGCCAACCTGCACGCCGAACGCGCGCTCCATCGGCTCTTCTTCCAGCAGGACGACCGTGACCCGCTTGCCGAGCCTCGTCAGCGTCGCCGCGCTCTCGCAGCCGATGTAGGAGCCGCCGACGCAGACGACGTTCTCCACCGTCTCGGCGTCCTCGATCAGCGAGTCGGCGTTGCCGAGCGCGCGCAGGTAGTGGATGCCGTCGAGGTGGACGCCGTCGATCTGCAGCCGGCGGACCATCGCGCCGGTGGCCAGCAGCGCGGTGCCGTACTCGACGGTCTCCTTGGTCGACAGCGTGACGGTCTTCGCCGCCGGGTCGAGCGCCATGACGGAGGTGCGGGTCAGCACCTCGACGTCGTCGGACAGCTCGATCAAGGTGTCGTCCTTGGTCTCGCTGCCGCCAAGATAGCCCTTCGTGATCGGCGGCCGGTGATACGGCGGGTCGAGCTCGCGCGCGACGAGCAGGATCGAGCCCTTGGCATCGGCATCGCGCAACTCCTGGGCGCAGGTCGCGGAGGCGATGCCGCCACCGATCAGGAGGTGATCCACGAAGCGATCGGCCATGCGACCGATCCTAGTCGCGTCAGACCGTCGGCACGGCCTCCTCCTGCACCACGCCCAGCTCCTGGTCGGCGCTGATCGACCGCCGCGCCAACCGCCCGTCGGCCAGCACCTCGTAAGAGCCCATCCGGCGCAGCGGCGGCGAGTAGAGGTGCAGCGTCACCGCCGCGTCGTCGCCGATGTGCAAGACGCGGTGGATGTCGGTGGCATCGAAGGAGAAGACGCCGCCTTCAGTGACCTCGCGAACCGCAGGCGCGCCGCCGAGCGTCAGCGTCTCCTCGCGGACCTGGCCGGCGACGACGCCGACCGCGCCGTGGGACTGATCGTGGTCATGGAAGCCGGTGTCGTTGCCGTCGCTCCAGCAGATCAGCCATGCCTCGACGTGATCGTCGAGCGCGAGCTGGTGGTAGGTGCGGGCGCCCGAGGGGTCGTGGAAGACATGCTGCTCCCACTCCTCGCGACGGTGCAGCAGGTCGACGGCGGCGAGCTCAAGCTCAGCTCGGGACAGGTCGCGGTCGGTGTGGGGACGGCGGATCATGCGCTTCTCCCGTGCAGCAAACGGTGGACGTTGGTGGTGGCCATGGTGGCCGCGGCCCGCTCACCGAGCGGGGGCGTCAGCGGTGGATCGACGACGGGCCGATCAGAGCCCGTCACCAGCTGGTCGAGACCGACGACCCCGGCCATCGCGCCGATCGCGCGAGGACCGTAGGACGACGTGTCGTAGAAGATGTTGGGGTTGTTGACGGCATCGCCCGGGCCGCCACGCAACACCAGCCGCTCGGCGTGCAGCGGAGCGAGGCCGGCGAGCATCGCGAAGCAGACGCGCAGGGTCGGGTGCGCGTCGACACCCCAACCGAGATAGGCATGCCAAGCGCGGTGCATGTCACCGACGTAGGTCGTGAGGGCCGGCCACCACGGCGCGCCGGCATCCTCGCGCGGAGCGGTCACCGGGCCAATCGGCCCCGGGTGCACCAACAGCGGCGCGCCTCGCAGCGCAAGCGCCGCGAGCACCGGACCCGCCGCCTCGATCGCAGCCGGCGAGGCCAGCGCGGCGGCCGGCAGCGAGACGCCGACGGCACCGCGTGCCAGCAGCGCATCGACGTCGTCGGGCAGCGCGCCGTGGACCGGCAGCGCGCCCCACACGCCGAACGCGTCACCGGCGGCGAAGACGCCCTCGTGCCAGGCATCGAGCAGCGGTCGGGCCTCGTCCTCAGCCAAGGCCTCGATCCCCAGCGGGGTCGACATGCACAGCAGCGCCCGCTCCAGCCCGGTCGCGCGCAGGTCCGCGGCGCGGACAAGTGGGTCGTGGGTGGCCGGACCGAACGGGCTGTCGGGCTCGCCCGGTACCCGGATGATCCAACCGCGCCCATCGCGGCGGACGGCAGGTGCATCGCTGCGCCGAGCCAGCGCGGCGACAAAGCCCTCCGGCCAGAGATGCTGGTGGACGTCGGTCGCGACCATGGTGCCCGGGTGATCGGCCATCGTCATCGATTCTACACAAAGTCAGTCGGCTTTCCTCGATTTATGGCCAGACGTTCCCGTCAACAACCTGGAACCAGCGCTCAAGTTCCCCACCAATCGTGCCGTTGTAAAGGCTTATGCGCCGTGTTCTCGCGCCGATCGTCGTACTGCTCTCGCTCGCGACGGCCAGCCCCGCGATGGCATCGCCCGTCTCTAACAGCGTCGTGGGCGGCTCGCCCCGCGTCGTCGGCGGCTCCCCGGCGACCAGCACCGACGCGCCGTGGCAGGCCCTCGTCCTGCCCAACGGCTATCTCTGCGGCGGCGCGATCCTCGACGCCACGCACATCGTCACCGCCGCCCACTGCGTGTACGACGACGAGAACCAGGAGATCATCGCCCCGTCGACGGTCACCGTCCACGCCGGGATCACCAGCCGCTTCACGACCGGCCAGCACCCGACGGTCACCGCGGTCAGCGTCGACCCCGACTACGACCCCGACATGCAGACCAGCGATGTCGCGATCCTGACGCTCGCCACACCGTTCAGCTTCAACGCGAACGTCCAGGCCATTGCGCTCACCGATGTCGGCTACCGACCCGGGACGAGCGACGGGCTGCGGCTCAGCGGCTGGGGCTCCGACGTCGCCCGCGCACCCGACGACACCACGACCGAGCCACATGCGGTCGACAACCTCAACGTGGCCACGCTGCACACGAGCAGCGGCTGTGCCACGGTCTACGCGCCGTTTGACGACAACTTGCTGCTGTGCGCCGGGCAGGCCGGTATCGACGCCTGCCAGGGCGACAGCGGCGGCCCGCTGGCTGTCCAGGTCGGCGGCGTCTGGAAGCTCGCAGGCATCGTCACCGGTGGCGCCGGCTGCGCGTGGACGGGCTACCCCGGGTACTACGCCCGCGTCGCCAACCCCAGCATCCACGCCTTTCTCGCCAATCTCGGTGCCGGCTATGACCTTCAGGATCCGGCGAACGTTAGCCCGCCGGCGATCACGGGCACCACGACGCCCGGCGGCACGCTCAGCTGCGATGTGGGCACATGGAAGAACGCCTACTCCTACGGCGTCGGCTTCATGATCGGCCACACCTTGGTGTCGTACGGCTCCACGATGAACGTGCTGCCGGCCCACGTCGGCGCGAGCATCACCTGCCTGGTCGAGGCCTATGGATTGACCGGCACCGCCGAGGCGTCCTCGGCCCCGGTCGCCATCAGCCCCGCACCGGCGCCACCACCGGCACCCGCCGTGACCACGCCGTCGCCCAACACGTCGGCGGTCCCGTCGCCCGACGCGGCCGCGCCGAAGGCCCACGTCGCCAAGCTCAGCTGCACGCGGTCGATCTGCACCCTGGTCGTCCGCGTCGACGACCCCGCGCCGAGCGCCGGCGTCAAGGGCGTCGACGCGCGCGTGACCACCGCCTACCGCACGAGCTGCGTCAAGCACCACAAGCGCCGGCGCTGCACCAAGGCCGTCGAGCACCGCCTGAAGACCGTCGCGATCGCCCCGGCCACCTACCGGATCGTGACGCCCCGGCTGCGCAAGGGCACCCAGACCTTCCGGCTGCTGGCCGTCGACCGCAGCGGCCACCGCCAGGCCAAGGCCACGACGGTCAAGAAGACGACGCGCTAGGGGCAGTGGCCCCCAGCAGCGACCGATACGCCGCGTGCGTCTGGCGCGCGACGTCGCTCCAGTCAAAGCGCAGCACGTGCTCTGAGGCCTCGGCGACGAGGCGATCGCGCAGCGCGTCATCGGTGAGCACGCGCTCGACCATCCGGCCGAGCGATCGCGGGTCCTTCGCGGTGAAGCGCAGGCCGACGCGCTCGTTGGGCACGACCTCACGCAGACCGCCGGTGTCGGCGACGATGCAGGGGCAGCCTGAGGCCATCGCCTCCAGCGCGACGAGGCCGAACGGCTCGTAGATCGACGGCACCACGGTCAGGTCGGCGATCCGGTAGAGCGAGTGCAGGACGTCGTCGCCGATCCACCCCATGAACGTGCCGTGATCGGTGAGGCCGAGGCGGCGCGCCTGGTCCTTGAGCTCCCACTCGTGGGTGCCCGAGCCGGCGACCAGGAAGCGCACGCCGCCGACGCGCGCAATCACGCCGTCGGGCCCGGCGAGCGCCTCCAGCGCATGCTGGAAGCCCTTCTCGTAGACGAGCCGGCCCACGAGCAGGACGAGCTTCTCGTCGGGCGCGGCGAACTGCGCACGGAGGCTGGCGAGATCCTGGACCGGCTGCAGGTCGTCGGGGTCGATGCCGTTGGGCGCGACGACGATGCGCTCCTCGTCGATCCCGAAGACGTCGGCGACGTGGCCGCGCATGTAGTGCGAGCAGACCAGCACCTGATCGGCGACGTGGACCATCCAGCGCTCGGTGCGGTGGATGTCTGACTGCGGCGGCTTGTGGACCCACCCCTGGTGGCGACCGTGCTCGGTGGCGTGGACGGTCGCGACGAACGGCGCGCCGATGCGGTCCGCCAGTCGCTTGGCGGCGACGGCGACCAGCCAGTCGTGGCCGTGGACGATGTCGAAGTCGTGCTCGGCGACGAGCTCGCGGCCGCGCTCCAGCAGGTCGTGGTTCATCCGGCCGACCCACTGCACGAACTCCGGCAGCGCGGTCGGATAGTGCGGCTCGCGCACGCGGTGGACGTGCACGCCGTGGCGGATCTCGTCCAGCGGGCCATGCTCGCCGGCGCGCGTGAGGACGTGGACCTCGACGTCTTCATCGGCGACCAGCGCCTCGCTCAGCTTGCGGACAGCGCGGGCCAACCCGCCTTCGACGATCGGCGGGTACTCCCACGACACGACCAACACGCGGAATGGCACCGCGCCGGATGGTATTGGCCAGGCGGCCAGGGCGCGACGCGGACGCAAATGTTGAGTTCAGATTGAGGGTCTGACCCCTTAATGTTGTGGAAGGCGTTCGAGGAGCGTGCGGCCGGTCGGGCCGAGGATGCCGGCGAGGGTCGCTCCGTCGGGGAGCTCGTACTCCTCGGCGGTGAGGACGTCGCGCCAGCGGCCGGTGGCGGTGGTGGGGAGCTGCCAGCCGGAGGTGCCGGTGGCTTTGTCGCGGGTGGTGACGGCGACCAGGATGTCGGTGCCGCGCAAGAACGCGACGATGTCGTCGCCGGCGGGGATCGGCGTGTAGTTGTTGGTGGCGAACGGCTCGGGCCGGCGACGGCGCAGGTCCAGCGCGGCGGCGACGAGGTGCAGCTTGACCGTGTCGGCCGTCGGCGGCGCGCCGTCGCGCAGCGCCGCGAGCGCCTCGCGGCGAGCGGCCCAATCGACCGGCCGGCGGTTGTCGGGATCGACCAGCGACAGCGCCCAGAGCTCGTCGCCCTGGTAGACGTCGGGCAGCCCCGGCACCGTCAGCTTCAGCAGCGTCTGGGCCAGCGCGACGCGCGCGCCGAGCTCGGCGACGCGGGCCGCGACGGTGTCGAAGCCGTAGCGGAAGGGGCCGTGGTCGAGCAGATCGACCGCAAAGCGCGTGACCGCCGCCTCGTGCTCCGTGTTGGGCGTGATCCAGTTCGAGGACCGCTTGGCCTCACGCAGCGCCTTGACGAGATAGGCCTCCAGCCGGTCGGCGTCGATCGGCCAGGCGCCCACGAGCGTCTGGTAGATCAGCAGCTCCTCGGCCGGCGTCGGTGCGCCGAGCTTTGCGTCACGCAGCGGCGCGTTGACCTCGAACCACGAGCGCACCGCGCCTGCCCATTCATCCGGGATCGCGGTCAGCGCGCAGAGCCGCGCGCGCACGTCGCCCGAGCGCTTGGTGTCGTGGGTCGACGACACCAACAGGTTGAGCGGCAATCGCTGCAGGTTGCTCGCGTGGAAGGTGTCGATGTCGATGCCGAACCGGCCCGGGTCTCCGCCGACCTCGTTGAGCGCCAGCAAGCGCACGTAGCGGTAGAAGGCCGTGTCCTCGACGCCCTTGGCCATCACCGGCGGCGTCGTCTGCTGGAAGCGCCGCACGAACTCCGCAGGCGCGCTCGCGTCGTCGAGCGTCAGCACGCGCCGGATCGCCGGCGGGAGCCCGTGGCGCTCGGCTTCGGCCAGCGCCTCGCGGTCGGCCGCCTCGACGCGGGCCGTGTCGGGCTCGATGTAGGTGCGGTAGATCGGCAGCGACGCGACCGCCGCCTCCAGCTCCGCAACCTCGGGCCACAGCCGCCGCAGCCGCTCGACCTCGGGCGTGAACGCCGTCATCGCCTGCTCGAGCTTGGCCTCGGCGGCCAGCTCGGCAAACGGTCGCGCGTCGCCCGTGAGCGACACGTACAACTCGGTCAGCACCGGCTCGGCCGCCGGGTCGACGAAGAGCGCCGCGACGTCGTTGGCGAACTCGTAGCCGACGGTGCCCGAGACCGGCCAGTCGGCGCGCAGCTCCTCGGCTGGGTGGGGGTGGGATGGCGTCAGGATCTTCTCGACCCAGACGTGCTCGGCGCCGCCGTCGCGCAGGCGCTGCAGGTACTGCAGCGGGTCGGTCAACCCGTCGGGATGGTCGACGCGCAGCCCGTCGATCACGCCGTCGGCGAGCAGCCGCAGGGCCAGCCCGCTGACGGCCGCGAAGACCTCCGGGTCCTCCATCCGCACGCCCGCCAGCTCGTCGATGTCGAAGAAGCGACGGTGGCGGCCGCTGACCGGATCGATGTCGAAGAACTTCTCGCGCAGCGCCGGGTCGGTCCAGAAGCGGTTGTGCTCGTCGGTCGCCATGTGGTTGGGGACGACGTCCAAGACAATGCCCATGCCATGGTCGTGCGCGGTCTCGGCCAGCGCGCGCAGCCCCTCCTCCCCACCGAGGTCCTCGCTGACGCGACCGGGGTCGATGACGTCGTAGCCGTGCGTCGAGCCCGGGCGGGCCTGAAACGACGGCGACAGGTAGATGTGCGACGCACCGAGTTCCGAGATGTAGGGGATGAGGTCGCGGGCGGCGGCGAAGTCGAGGTCGGTGCCGAGCTGCAGCCGGTAGGTCGCGCGGAAGGGCGCGCGAGACACGGCCCGCCCACCCACTATGCCGTCCTCCGCAACACCGTGATCGACCGTGACGACAGGTAACAGTCGCCGCGCGCCTTGTAGCTCTCCGCACCCGCCGCGATCCACGGCGCAGCCGTCGTCAGCTCCACCGTCCAGCGCGCACCGAAGCGCGCGGCAGGCAGCTTGTAGACCGCGTCCTCGTGGTACGCATTGAAGAGCACCAAGAACGAGTCGCCCTCCACCTTGACGCCGTGGCGGTCGCGCGCACCGGTCGCCTGCCCGTTGAGGAAGACACCGAGCGAGCGGTGGTCGGGGTTCTCCCAGTCGCGGCGCGTCATGCGGCGACCATCGAGACGGAACCACCAGACATCGGGCAGCCCCGGCTCGGACTGCTCGCCGGCCAGGAAATGCTCACGACGGAAGACCGGCTCACCGCGGCGCAGCGCGATCAGCCGGCGCGTGAACTCCATGATCTGATGGCCTTCGTCGCCAACGTCCCACGCGTACCAGGAGATCGGACTGTCCTGACACCAGCCGTTGTTGTTGCCGTCCTGCGTGCGGCACAGCTCGTCGCCGCCCAGCAGCATCGGCACGCCTTGGCTGAGCATCAGCGTCGCAAGGAAGTTGCGCTGCTGCTTGGCGCGCAGCTCGAGGATCCCGCCGTCGTCGGTGTCGCCTTCGGCGCCGCAGTTCCAGGAGCGGTTGTCGTCGGTGCCGTCGCGGTTGCCCTCCTGGTTGGCCTCGTTGTGCTTGTCGTTGTAGGAGACGAGGTCGCGCAGCGTGAAGCCGTCGTGGGCGGTGATGAAGTTGATGGAGGCAAACGGGCTGCGGCCGTCGTCCTTGTAGAGATCGCTGGAGCCGGTGAACCGCGAGGCGAAGTCGGCAATCGACGCCTGGCCGCGCCAGAAGTCGCGCATCGTGTCGCGGTAGATGCCGTTCCACTCGCTCCACAGCACCGGGAAGTTGCCGACTTGATAGCCGCCGGGCCCGACGTCCCACGGCTCGGCAATCAACTTGACTTGAGAGAGCACCGGGTCCTGGTGGATGGTGTCGAAGAACGAGCCCAGGCGGTCGACGTCGTAGAACTGGCGCGCGAGCGTCGATGCGAGGTCGAAGCGGAAGCCGTCGACGTGGCACTCCTGGACGAAGTAGCGCAGCGAGTCCATGATCAACCGCAAGACCGCCGGCTGCACCGCGTTGAGCGTGTTGCCCGTCCCGGTGAAGTCCATGTAGAAGTGCGGGTCGTCGGGCATCAGCCGGTAGTAGGCCGCGTTATCGACGCCCTTGAACGACAACATGGGACCGAGGTGGTTGCCCTCGGCGGTGTGGTTGTAGACGACGTCGAGGATGACCTCCAGGCCGGCGCGGTGCAGCGCCTTGACCATCCCCTTGAACTCCTTGAGGTTCTCGCCCGGCTCGTGGTTGGCCGCATACGGCGAGTGCGGCGCGAGGTAGCCGATCGTCGAGTAGCCCCAGTAGTTGGTCAGCCCGTGCTCGTGCAGGAACTGCTCGTCGGCGATGTGGTGGACGGGCAGCAGCTCGACCGCGGTCACGCCGAGGTCCTTGAGATAGGTCACCAGCTCGTCGCTGGCCAGGCCGGCGTAGGTGCCCTGCAGCTCGGGCGGCAGCCCCGGGAACTGCTTGGTGAGGCCCTTGACGTGGGTCTCGTAGATGATGGTCTCGGTCCACGGCCGCCGCGGTGGCCGGTCGTCCTCCCAGTTGAAGTACTCGTCGACGACCACGCACTTGGGGATCGCGGGCGCGCTGTCTTCGTCGTCGAACTCGAAGTCGGCGTCGTCGCTGGTGCCGTCCTCGGGCGGCGTGTAGGGCAGCGCGTTGGCGGCACCCCAGTCGACGGTGCCGTCGATCGCCTTGGCATAGGGGTCGATCAGCAGCTTGTTGGGATTGAAGCGATGGCCCTCGGCCGGCGCGTAGCGGCCGTGGACGCGGTAGCCGTAGCGTTGTCCCGGCCCGACGCCGGGCAGGTAGCCGTGCCAGTTGTGCGCGGTCTGATCGACGACGTCGACGCGCTCCTCGTGGCCGTCGGCGTCGAAGAGGCAGAGCTCGACGCGCTCGGCGTTCTCGCTGAAGAGCGAGAAGTTCGTGCCCTGCCCGTCCCAGACGGCGCCGAGCGGGAACGGCTCGCCGGGCCAGCATTCGCGGCTCATCGCGGGGCCCCCACCAGCGCACCGGACAACGGCGGGAGCACCACGGCGCCGTCGCCGCGCAGCGCGGCGGCCTCGTGCGTGGCGAGGACCAAGCGCTGGGCGCCCGCCTCGACGCCCTGCTCGCTGTCGGCGAAGTTCATGACCAAGGTGTACTCCCCGCGCACGACGCGCAGCCAACGCGCCCTCTCGTCGGCGCGCACGTCGTCGACCGGCGCACGCGGCAGCAGCCGGCGGGCGCGCAGCAGGTTGGCGTACAACTCGCGCAGCATCGGGTCTCCCTCGCGCGTCAGCTTGGAGCGCGCGAACGTCGCGGGATCCTGCGGATCGGGCACCTCCTCGCCTGCGAAGCGCGCGAACGCGGCGAATTCACGGCGGCGTCCCTCGCGGGTGGCGATGGCGATCTCCTCGTCGATGTGGTCGGTGAAGAACTGAAACGGCGCGCGCTCGCCGTACTCCTCGCCCATGAACAGCATCGGCGTGTAGGGCGACAGCAGCGTGCAGAACGCGGCGAGCGGGCGTGCGGCGGGCGGCAGGCGGTCGCCGACGGCGCGGTTGCCGACCTGGTCGTGGTTCTGGTCGAAGACGACAAAGCGCTCCGGCGGGCAGCCGATAGCTGGAGCGCCGAACCGGCGCTTGCGGAAGTCCGACCAACGCCCGTCGTGGATGTGCGGGTCGCGGAAGGCGTGGGCCAGATCGCCGAGCGCACCGAACTCGGCGTAGTAGCCCTCGCGCTCGTCGGTCACGAGCGTGCGGATCGCGTGGTGGACATCGTCGGCCCACGCGGCATCGCAGCCCCAGCCGCCGTCGGCCGCGCCGCGAATCACCTTGGGGTCGTTGAGCCCGGACTCCGCGATAACCAGCGCGCCCGGGCACGCCGCATGCACCCGCCGCGCCAGCTCGGCAACCACATGCTCGCCCGACTGGTCGAAGATCGCGTGGACCGCATCCAGGCGCAGGCCGTCGAGGTGGAGGTCACGCACCCACATCTCCGCCGCCTGGATCGCCCACTCGCGCACGGGCCCCGACCACGCGCCGTCGTAGTTGATGGCCTCGCCCCAGAAGGTCGAGTACGTGTCGGTGAAGTACGGGCCGAAGGCGCGGATCGCCTGCTCACCCGACGCACCGACGTGGTTGAGCACCAGGTCGAGCAGCACGCCGATCCCGGCGCCGTGGGCCGCATCGACGAGGCGCTGCAGGCCGTCCGGCCCACCGTAGGCCTCGTGCGCGGCCCAGAAGTACACGCCGTCATAGCCCCAGCCGCGGCGGCCGGGGAAGTCGGCGATCGGCATCAGCTCGATGGCCGTGACGCCCAGCTCGGCGAGCGCGCGTAGATGCGGGATCACCGCGTCGAAGGTTCCCTCGTCGGTGAAGGTCCCGACGTGCAGCTCGTAGACCACCAACTGCTCGAGCGGCACGCCGCCCCAGGCCTGGTCGGTCCACATCCAGGCGCTCGGGTCCACGACGCGTGACGGCCCGCGCAGCCCTTCCGGCTGCAACCGCGTGTGCGGATCGGGCAGCCGCGCGCCGTCGATGAGGTAGGCGTAGTCATCGCCCGCAGCGGCCTCCACGGTCGCAACCCATGTGCCGTACCCCTCATCCACCATCACATGCTCGACCTCACCCACGACGAGCACCGGCTCGTGCTCCAGCGAGAAGACGCGGAAGCGCACAATCCCGTCACCGACCGGCACGGCGCCGAGCGGCTGCTCGAAGGGAAGCGTGGCGGAAGGACCGGTCACTCCGGTGCGAACCACAGCACGCCCAGCGGCGGCAGGCTCATCGCCGCGGAGTGCTCCTGACCGTGCCACGGCAGCGCCTCGGCGTCGACGCCGCCGAGGTTGCCCACGCCCGAGCCGCCGTAGATCTCGGCGTCGGTGTTGAGCACCTCGCGCCAACGGCCGCCGCGCGGCAGCCCGACGCGATAGCCCTCGCGCGGGACCGGCGTGAGGTTCATGACGCAGACCAGGACGCGGCCGTCGCGCGATGTGCGGGCGAACGCGACGACGCTGTTCTCGGCGTCGTTGGCCTCGATCCAGAAGAAGCCCTCCGGGTCGCCGTCGCGCTGCCACAGCGCGGGCTCGTCGCGGTAGGCGTAGTTGAGGTCGCGCACCAGCGACTGCACACCCTCGTGTCCGCTGCCGCCTTCCAGCAGATGCCAATCCAGCGAGCGCTCGGCCGACCACTCGTCGGCCTGCGCGAACTCCTGGCCCATGAACAGCAGCTGCTTGCCCGGATGCGCCCACTGGTAGGCATACAGTGCGCGCACGTTGGCCAGCTTCTGCCAGTGGTCGCCGGGCATCCGCGAGTAGATGGTGCCCTTGCCGTGGACCACCTCGTCGTGCGAAAGGGGCAAGATGAAGTTCTCGCTGAAGGCGTACATCAACGAGAACGTCAACTCGTGATGGTGGAAGCGGCGGTGGATCGGATCGTGCGCGAAGTAGTCGAGGGTGTCGTGCATCCACCCCATGTTCCACTTGAACCCGAAGCCCAGGCCGCCAACGTAGGTCGGTCGCGAGACTCCCGGCCACGCGGTCGACTCCTCGGCGGCGGAGATGATGCCCGGCTCGCGCGCGTGCAGCGCCTCGTTGAGCTCCTTGAGGAACGCGACCGCCTCGAGATCCTCGCGCCCGCCGTGCTCGTTGGGGATCCACTCCCCGGCCTTGCGCGAGTAGTCCAGGTACAACATCGACGCGACGGCATCGACCCGCAGGCCGTCGGCGTGGTACTCCTCGCACCAGAACAGGCCCGACGCCAGCAGGAAGTTGCGGACCTCGTTGCGCCCGAAGTTGAACACCAACGTGCCCCACTCCGGATGGGCCCCGCGGCGCGGGTCGTCGTGCTCATACAGCGCGGTGCCGTCGAAGCGCGCCAGCGCCCAGTCGTCGCGCGGGAAGTGCGCGGGCACCCAGTCCATCAACACGCCGACGCCGTGCTCGTGCATGCGATCGACGAAGGCCTTCAGGTCGTCGGGGCCGCCGAGCCGCGGGTCGGGCGCGAAGTAGCCGGTCACCTGGTAACCCCAGGAGCCCGTGAACGGGTGCGCCATCACCGGCAGCAGCTCGACGTGGGTGAAGCCCATGTCGGTGGCATAGGCCGCCAGCTCGTCGGCGAGCTGGGCGTAGTTGAGCAGTCCCTCGGGGTTGTCAGGATCGCGCCGCCACGAGCCGAGGTGGACCTCGTAGACCGACATCGGTCGCTCGTGCTGGAGCTGGTCGGAGCGCGCCGCAACCCACTCGCCGTCGGCCCACTCGTGCTCGGAGCGCGCGACGATCGCTGCGGTCTTGGGCGAGATCTCGACCTGCCGCGCGTACGGGTCGGTCTTGACGCGTAGCGCGCCGCCCTGCGTGCGGATCTCGAACTTGTAGAGCGCGCCCGCGTCTACGCCCGGGAGGAAGAGCTCCCAGATCCCCGAGGAGCCCAGCGAGCGCATCGGGTGCAGCCGCCCGTCCCAGGAGTTGAAGTCACCGACGACCGCGACCGACTTCGCCGCCGGCGCCCAGACGGCGAAGGCCGTGCCGGCCATGCCGTCCACCTCGCGCAGATGGCCACCGAGATGCTCGTAGATCTCCTCGTGCCGACCCTCGCCCGCAAGGTGGATGTCGAGCTCGCCGACCGTCGGCGCGAAGCGATAGGGGTCGGGTGCCGTGACCGCCACCCCGTCCGGATAGCGCGTCTCGATCTCATAGTCCAACGGCGGCTTCAGGCCGTCCAGATGCGCCGCCCACACACCCGCGGGATGCACGAGCTCGCAGCCGTAGTCCAACCCGCCGGCGACATGGACGACAACATGCTCGGCGCCGGGCCGCCAGGCGCGGACGATCGCGCCGCCATCGCCGTCGGGGTGCGGGCCGAGCAGCGCGTGCGGGTCGGCCAGCTCGCCGGCAGCCAGTGCGTCGGCGTCACGCTGCCAGGCCTTGGTGAAGCGCTCGTCCTGCATCGTGCGGCTCATGCCTCCGGCTCCGTCGTCTCGGGCTCGAGCAGGCGCGCGATCCCGGCAACGGGGATCTTGACCCAGTCGGGGCGGTTGTCCAACTCATAGCGCAACTCGTACACCGCCTTCTCCAACTCGAAGACCGCCAGCAGCCGCTCCACCGCAGCACGTCCGGGCGGTAGCAGCGACTGGTCGGTCTCTTCCAGGTACCCGTCCAGGTAAGCGGCACGCACCTGCGCCTCCCAGCCGGCGGGCGCGGGCGCGCCGTGCAGCAGCTCCGAGGCGGTCGCGGCATAGGCAAAGGAGCGCAGCATGCCGGCGACGTCGCGCAACGGCGAGCGCTTGCGGCGCCGTTCGATCAGCGTCCGCGCCGGCTCGCCCTCGAAGTCGAGCACCACCCAGTCGCCGTCGGCGGTGTGCATGACCTGGCCGAGGTGGTAATCGCCGTGGTGACGGATGACGCGCCCGGCCGAGCCGACCTGGGTGAGCATCCGCAGCTTCTCGCGTACCTCCTCACCGCGGCCGCGAATCGGCGCCAGGATGTCAAGATCATCAGGAAGGTCGAGGAAGACGCGCTCGATCTCCTCGTCGACGGTCGCGGTCAGCAGACCGAGCGCCTCCGCCGAGGTCTCCTCCGGGGCGAAGGCCGGGTCGGCGTTGTCGGAGCCGAGCACGGTGTGCAAGCGCCCCGTGACCTCGCCCAGCGTGCGGGCACGGACGGCGAAGCGCGCCGGATCCTCGCGCAGGTCGGCGAGCGCCAGGTCCCAGCCGTCGGTCGCGCCCGCCAGGAAGTCCTGAACGATGCCGAGCGTCGCGTCGATCAGCCGGCCCGAGTGGCCGTACCAGCCGCGCAGCGCGGCGATGTGCGGGAAGTCGCGCTCGGTGAGGAAGCGCAGGATCTCGAGCTCAGGATTGGGGCCCGCGCCGAGGCGGCGGTAGGCCTTGAGCACCAGCCGCTCGTCGAGCACGACCGAGGAGTTGGACTGCTCGGCGCCCATCGGGCGGACCTCGGCGACCTCGGCGCCAAGACCACCACCAACCGAGCGGAACTCGGCCGTCCCTTGGCCCGTCTCGATCTCGGTGCCCGCCGCGATCAGGCGCACGAGCTGGCGAACCATCTCGGGGTCGCTCATGGCGTCATAGATCGCCATGCCCTCGTTGGTGGCGATCACGCCGTCGGTCCACTCACCCTCCGGGCGGGCGCCGATCGGCAGCTGGTAGAGCTCGTGCGTGCCGGGGAGGAACTCGACCTCCAGGACGCCGATGCCCAGCGGCTGCTCGGTCAGCGGGATCGTCTCCAGCAGCCGGAAGTGCGCGACCTCGCGCGACTTGGAGCCGAACCAACGCTGGGCGAGGACGAACTCGCGCAGCGCGTCCTCGCTGGGGAGCCGCAGTTCGCGGACGGGGTTCATGCGACGCCCTCCCGGTCGTCGGCCTCTTCGTCGGCGGGCTTCTCCAAGATGAACCAGAAGAAGCCACGCGGCGCAAGCGTCAGCAGGTAGGGCAGCTCGCCGATCCGCGGGAAGCGCGAGCGGCCGAACATCTCCACGGGGTGCCGGCCCTTGTACGCCGAGAGGTCCAGCTCGACGGCCTGGGCGGAGCGCGCGACGTTGTGCACGCACATGATCACGTCGTCGGCGTAGGTCCGCAGGTGCGCGAAGATCCGCGTGTTCTCGGTGCGCAGCGGGACGTAGTCGCCCAGCCCGAAGACCGGGTGCTCCTTGCGCAGCGCGATGAAGCGATGCAGCCAGCGCAGCAGCGAGGTCGGCGTGCGCAGCTGGGCCTCCACGTTGACGGCCTGAAAGCCGTAGACGGGGTCCATCAACGGCGGCGCGTAGAGCTGGGCGAAGTCGGCGCGGCTGAAGCCGCCGTTGCGGTCGCCCGTCCACTGCATCGGCGTGCGCACGCCGTCGCGGTCGCCCAAGTAGATGTTGTCGCCCATGGCGATCTCGTCGCCGTAGTAGAGGACCGGCGAGCCGGGCAGTGAGAAGAGAATCGCGGTCATCAGCTCGATCTCGTCGCGGCCGTTGTCGAGCAGCGGCGCGAGCCGGCGGCGGATGCCGACGTTGATCTTCATGCGCGGGTCCTTGGCGTACTCCCCGTACATGTAGTCGCGCTCTTCGTCGGTGACCATCTCGAGCGTCAACTCGTCGTGGTTGCGCAGGAACAGGCCCCACTGCGCGGTGCGCGGGATCGCCGGCGTGCGGTCGAGGATCTCAAGCATCGGCGTCGCATCCTCGCGGCGCAAGGACATGAACATGCGCGGCATGACCGGGAAGTGGAAGGCCATGTGGCACTCGTCGCCCTCCCCCTTGCCGTAGTACTCGACGACATCCTCGGGCCACTGGTTGGCCTCGGCGAGCAGGACGCGGTCGGGGTACTCCTCGTCCACGGTCGCGCGCACCTTGCGCAGGAACTCGTGGGTCTCTTCCAAGTTCTCGCAGTTGGTGCCCTCGCGCTCGTAGAGGTAGGGCACCGCATCGAGGCGGAAGCCATCCAGGCCGCGGTCCAGCCAGAAGCGCAGGACGTCGAGCATGCGCTCATGGACGACCGGGTTGTCGTAGTTGAGATCGGGCTGGTGGGAGAAGAAGCGGTGCCAGAAGTACTGGCCGGCGACCGGGTCCCAGGTCCAGTTCGACGTCTCGGTGTCGGTGAAGATGATCCGCGCGTCGGCGTACTTCTCGTCGGTGTCTGACCAGACGTACATGTCGCGCTCGGGCGAGCCGGCCGGCGCCTTGCGCGCCTCCTGGAACCACTGGTGGTCTGAGGAGGTGTGGTTCATCACCAGGTCGGCGATGACGCGGATGCCGCGCTCGTGGGCGGCCAAGATGAAGGTCTCGAAATCCTCGACCGTTCCGTAGTCGGGGTGGATCGCGTAGAAGTCGGCGATGTCGTAGCCGCCATCGCGCAGCGGGCTGGCGAACATCGGCAGCAGCCAGATGCAGTCGACGCCGAGCCACTGCAGGTAGTCGAGCTTCTCGGTCAGCCCGACAAAGTCCCCCGACCCGTCGTCGTTGCCGTCGTAGAAGCCGCGCATGTGGATCTCGTAGAAGATCGCGCGCTTGAACCAGAGCGGGTCGCGCTCGAACCAGTGCGTCGGGTCGGCCGGGCTGAGGCTCTCGACCTTGCCCTGCGGCTCGCCGGCAGCGACCGGCGGCGGTGAGCCCTCGGCCTGCTCGAAGCGCGTCGGGGTCTCGTCCTGCGGGCTCTCGCGAGCCTGGGTGGCCATTAGGAGTTTGACCTCTTGATGATGGATTCTTTCGTGGTCCGGTTGTAGGTCATCAAGAGGCCACCACGCGGAAGAGGTGCGCCTGGCGGTCGCCGGGCGCCAGCGCGACGTAGTTGCCGCCGACGTGCCACTCGTAGCGACTGCCGTCGAGCAGGTCCTGCACTTGGAAGGTCTGTGGCAACCCAAGGTGGTCGGGCACCTGCACCAGCCCCGTCTGCGCCCACTGCGCATCAAGGCAAACGACCGCGAGGATCGTGTCGTCCTCGTGCTGCTTGATGTAGGCGATGAGCCCGTCGTTCTGGGTGTCCAAGAACGTGATGTTGGAGAGGCGCTGCAGCGCGGGGTGCGCTCGCCGCGCCTCGTTGAGCAGGCGGACGAGGCCGAGCAACGGGGCGCCGCGCAGCGTGCGCTCCTTGGCCTCGTACTTCTCGGAGTCCAGGTACTCCTCGCTGCCGGGCTTGACCGCCGTCTGCTCGACCCACTCATAGCCGGAGTAGATGCCGTAGGTCGGGCTCAGCGTCGCGGCAAGCACGAGCCGCGACTCAAACGCGGCCCGACCCCCGTGCTGAAGCTGCTCGGTGAGGATGTCAGGGGTGTTGACGAAGAAGTTGGGGCGGAAGTAGTCCTGGCTGACATAGGCCAGCTCGCCGACATACTGCTCAAGCTCCCAGCGCGACTGCTGCCAGGTGAAGTAGGTGTAGGACTGGTTGAACCCGACCTTGGCCAGCGTGCGCATCACGGCGCGGCGGGTGAACGCCTCGGCCAGGAAGATCACGTCAGGGTGCTTGGTGTGGACCTCGCGGATCAGCCACTCCCAGAAGGCAATGGGCTTGGTGTGCGGGTTGTCGACGCGAAAGACCTTGACGCCGCGCTGCACCCAGACGAGCACGATGTCCAACAACGCGTTCCACAAGGACTTCCAGTCCTCGCACTGGAAGTTGACGTTGTAGATGTCCTGGTACTTCTTGGGCGGGTTCTCGGCGTACTTCAGCGACCCGTCTGGGCGGCGATGGAACCACTCGGGGTGCTCGGTCAGCCACGGGTGGTCGGCGCTGCACTGGATCGCGAAGTCGATCGCGATGTCCATCTCGTGGGCGGTCGCGGTGTGCACGAGCGCCTCGAAGTCCGCCAGCGTGCCGAGCTCCGGATGGACGGCCTCGTGGCCGCCGACGCCCTTGAGGCCGATCGCCCAGGGACTACCGGGGTCGCCCGGCCGCGCGGTCAGCGCGTTGTTGGCGCCCTTGCGGTTGGTCTCGCCGATCGGGTGGATCGGGGTGAGGTAAAGGACGTCGAAGCCGAGCGCGGCAATCTGAGGGATCGCTTCGGCGGTGCCCTTGAAGCCGCCCCAAGAACGCGGGAAGAGCTCGTACCACGAGCCGAAGCGGGCCAGCTCGCGATCGACGTCGAGCGCGAACGGCTTGTCGAGCTCGGCCGCCTCGTTGCGGTCGGGATAGCGGTCGATGGCCGCAGCCAGCTCCGGACCCAGCGCGGCGTCGTGCTTGGCTTCCTCCGGCGCGTCGGGGTCGGTCAGCGTGCCGATGGTGTGCTGGATGAGGCGGCGATCGGTTGCGGCCTTCGCGCGCTGGGCGGCGGCTTCCAGCAGGACGACGCCCTCGCTCAACTCCCCGGCGAGATCGTGCTGGCCGCCCTGCACCTTGCGGCGCAGCTCCTCACGCCAGGAGGCGAAGCGGTCGATCCACGCCTCGATCGTCCACTCCCAACGGCCGAGACCGTCGACGGCAAACGCGCCTTCGAAGGTGTCGCCGTCGACGTGCCGGTCGACGTGGACCAGCGGCGTCTCGCGCCACTTGCGACTCTGAGGCGCCCTGACCTTGACGACCGCACGCAGCACGTCGTGCCCGTCGGCGAAGATGGTCGCGCGCACGTCGACCGACTCGCCGATCGTGCGCTTGAGGGCATAGCGGCCGCCGTCGAGGACGGGCTCAGGCGCCAAGATGACAATCCGCGGCGGGGCCGCGGGCTTGGCCCGTCGGGTCGTGCCGCCGTTCTTCACGGTGCGGGCAGGGGTTGATTGTTCGGTCGGGCGTGTGGGCACGTAGTGGCGACTCTTCCCAGAATGACGGCAGACGAACGCAACAATCCAGTGACCGGCCGCATGAACCACCTCTCCCGGCGGTCGAGTGGGATGCAGCTCCACCTGACCTCGTTGCCCGGCGGACGCCTGGGCCCGTCGGCACGCGCTTTCGTCGACTGGCTCGCCGAGGCCGGCCAGCGCTGGTGGCAGATGCTCCCGCTCGGGCCGCCTGACAGATACGGCTCGCCATACAAATCCTCGTCGGCGTTCGCGGCGTGGCACGGCTTCCTCGAGCATCCCGGCGCGGAGGTCACACCCGAGGAGATCGACGCGTTCCGGGAACGACACGAATATTGGGCGCCGTCTCTCCCCGCGCGGATGCTGCCCGACCAGGTGCGCTTCGCGCGCGAGTGGGCGGCGTTGCGCGCGTATGCGTCGGAGCGTGGCGTCGGCCTCATCGGCGACGTCCCCATCTACGTGGCGCCCGGCTCCTATGACCAGCAGGCGTGGCCGGAGCTGTTCCTCGACGGCGTGGTGGCCGGCGTGCCGCCCGATGCGTTCACGGCCGCCGGGCAGCGCTGGGGCAATCCAATCTATGACTGGCCGGCGCTGCAGCGCCGCGGCTACCGCTGGTGGGTCGAGCGCTTCCGGCGGGTGTTCGACCTGTATGACATCGCGCGCATCGACCACTTCCGCGCGTTCGTCGCCTACTGGGCGGTGCCGG
Organism: Baekduia sp.; assembly: GCF_035996765.1. Lineage (NCBI taxonomy): Bacteria > Bacillati > Actinomycetota > Thermoleophilia > Solirubrobacterales > Baekduiaceae > Baekduia > Baekduia sp. The sequence continues at coordinate 30,427 of NZ_DASYJG010000082.1, read as the reverse complement.
CGGGCGATCGCGATGCGCGCGGCGGGACGTGGCAGCGCGGGCCGGGGCGCGCGCCGTTTGTGGCTGGGACCGCAGCGCTCGGCGCGATGGCCTTCATCGCCGAGGATCTCGGGGTGATCACGCCGCCGGTGACGCGCCTGCGGCGCGAGCTGGGCTACCCGGGCATGGTCGTCCTGCAGTTCGCCTTCAATCCGGACGACCCGCGCGGCCCGCACCGGCTGGAGAACCACGGCGCAGATGTCGTCGCCTACACGGGCACCCACGACACCGACACGTTGCGCGGCTGGTGGTCGACGCTGGAGCCGGCGCGGCGCGACGAGGCGCTCAGCGCGCTGCGCGCCGCCGGGTTGACCGACGACGATGTCGACTGGGGTCTCATCCGCCTGTGGATGCGCTCGCCGGCACCACTGGTGATGCTGCAGGTCCAGGACGTCTTGGGCCTCGGGTCCGAAGCCCGCATGAACCTCCCGGGGACCGCCGGCGGCGCCTGGAAGTTCCAGTTGCAGCCAGGGCAACTCACAGCGCACCACGCACATCGTCTCCGTGCCGTCACCGAGGAGGCGGGCCGCCTTGCCTGACCCCAGCCCACCGCCACCCCCGCCGGAGCGTCGAGGGACGAGGGATGGTCGGTAGTCGACCATGAGTCGTCCCTCGACGCTCGCGGGGCCCGTGCTGGGTCTCGGTGACTCGATCAGCTGCGGCCCCGAGGAGGGTGCGTTCGGCGTGCCGCCGCGGTCGTGGGCGCAGTGGCTGGCCGAGGCGCTGGATCTCCCGTTCCACAAGCTCGCCCAATCGGGCGCGACGACGCCGTGGATCGCGGATGCGCTCCTGCCGCGGGCGCGCGAGGACTACGCGCTGGCTTGCGTCGGCGTGGGCACCAACGACGTGCGCGCCGTCGACTGGGATCCGCGATCGTTCGAGGCAGCGCTGAGGCGAATCCTCGAGGGCCTGACCGCCCGCGCGGCCCGCGTCTGCGTCGCCACCGTCCCGCTCGACCTCGGTCGCCCGCCGGCGGGTGCGAAGGTGGCCGAGCTCAACGCGATCGTGCGGTCTGCAGCAGCGGCGCGTAACGCTGTCGTGGTCGACCTGGACGATCTCCGTGGCTGGCGCACGTTCTTCCCCGACGCGGTGCACCCCACGGCGCTCGGCCAGTTGGAGATCGCCCGGCGGGCCGCCGAGGCGCTCGCGCTGGACGTCTCTCCGATGGCGCTGACATCGGTCCAACGTGGCGTCCGCGCGGACGCGCGCTACGCGCTGACGCGCCAAGTCGCCCATCTGGCTCGCGATTGGCGCCGTAGAACGGTCGAACGTAACGTTTGAGCTCGGGCAAGGGACGTATGGATATGCGCCGAAGAGGGCAGTACGCCACTCCTTAGGAGCGCTTGATCGGACGATGAGAAGGTTTGCGAGTCGCCGCACCTGGCGACCCTGGACCCCGAAATCTCCCCTCCCCACCGCAACTTCTGCGTCAGTGACGCGTCGCACAGTTGCGCGAGCAACGAATCTGGCGTAGAATCCCTACTGCAGCAATCGGGATTTTACCCGGGAAAGGACCTTAGTTGACCCCCTCCACCCTCACCCCCACGTTTACGAACGACGTCCTGGCCTCCCCCCTGGACCAGCTTCTGCGGCGTGCGAGCCAATACCAGCTTCTCGACCCCGCCAAGGAGATCGAGCTCGCACAGCGCATCGAGCGCGGCGATCTCGACGCCAAGGATCTGCTGGTCAACTCGAACCTCCGCCTTGTCGTGTCCGTCGCTCGCCACTACGTGGGCCAGGGCCTGACCCTGGACGACCTCGTCCAGGAAGGCATGCTCGGCCTCATCCGCGCCGTCGAGAAGTTCGACTACCGCAAGGGCTACCGCTTCTCCACGTACGCGACGATCTGGATCCGCCAGGCGCTGCAGCGTGGCCTCGACAACACGGGCCGGACGATCCGTCTGCCCTCCCATATGTCGCAGCGTGCGCGCCGGATCGCGCGCGTCGAGCGCGAGCTGACCGCCGAGCATGGCGAGCCGCCGACGGACGAGAAGATCGCCGCCGCGGCCGAGCTGGAGCTCGACGAGGTCGCGCTCCTGCGTGAGCGTGACCGCTCGCTGGCCAGCCTGGACCAGACCGTCGGCGACGACGGCGAGACCGCGCTGGGCGCCCTGCTTCCCGCTGACGGCGAGACCGTCGACGAGGAGGTCGAGCGTGAGACCGAGGCGTCCTCGCTGCGCGAGGCCGTCAACCGCCTGCCCGAGGACGAGCGCGAGGTCATCCACCTGCGCTTCGGCACGGGCGGCGACGGCGAGCACACGCTCGTCCAGGCCGCGCGCCGGCTGGGCATGCCGCCCAGCAAGGCGCGTCAGGCCGAGGAGCGCGCGCTCCGTCGCCTCGCGGCCGATGGGGACGTCAAGTCCCTGCGGGTCGCCGCATAGGACCATCGAATGTCCGCGATCGCCGCTCGTGCGGCGATCCGGGCGTGGCTGCGTAGCACCGCATCCACGCGACAAGTTGCAACGATGGGCGGCGCCATGTGCGCCGCCCTTCGTCGTTCTGAGCGCGATTCGCCCGTCGTCGATACCGTCGTTGTCGCGCCACCGGCCGCGATGCCCCGCGCGCCCGGGTGGCGCGATCGCCGGCGGCTGGCGCGTGCAATCCGCGGTGGCGCGGTGGCCGTCGATGGCGCCGGTGATCTGATCGTCATCGGCCGGCGCGTGCGCTTCGACGTGGCGCCCGGTGGGCGCGTCGTCCTCGGAGCGGGCGTCGCGCTCGGCGACGGCTGCCGCCTGCACGTCGGCGCGGCGGGATCGGTGACGATCGGCGAGGGCACCGCGCTCGGCGAGCGCTGCCTGCTGACCGCGCACGATCGCATCGCCGTCGGTGCCCGCTGCCTGCTCGCCGACGAGGTCGTCGTCGTCGACGGCAACCCGTCCTTCGAGGACGTCGAGCGGCCCGTGCGCGAGCAGGGAATCGTCTCCGCGCCGGTCGCCATCGGCGACGGCGTCCGGATCGGGCCAAGCGCGGCGGTGCTGCCCGGCGTGACGGTCGGCGACGGCGCCACGATCGGCGCCCACGCGGTCGTCACGACCGACGTCGCGCCGGGGATCGCCGTTCAAGGCGTCCCGGCGCAGGCGCCGTCGCGGTTTACTCCGCGACCATCGACCTGATGACGCGGAGCTCGTCGTGGTCCGTGTCGTCTGACCCCTGCATGTGGAGGGGTAGACGACACGGATCCGATCCGGCACTGGCGGACTCAGCCGGCGTCCAGCGCCGCCGCCGCGCGCTCGGTGCGCTCGCGGCGCGCCTGAGCGTCGGCCAGCGTCTCTTCGGCCTGCTCCAGGTCGCGGCGGCGGGCGGTAAGAGTGGATTCGACCTGCTCGAGCGCGCGGCGCGCCCCGGCGACGGTGGACTCCGCGTCGGCCTCGGCCTCGGTCGCGCGGCGGAGCGCGTCGCGACGGCGGCGGAGCTCGCGCTTGTCCGGACCCTTGGGCTTGGGCGGCGTCGACGTCGACGGCTCGTCCTCCGGCGCAACCGCACCCGCACCCGCACCCACACGGCCCTTCGTCCCACGCCGCTTCACCGACTTCGCCGGCGCCCCGCCGTCCTCACGCCCCCGCCCGGCGGCAATCAGCGCGTCCAGCCCACCGAAGCCCGCCGCCGAGCGCTCCTTGACCACCCGCCCCTCCGCAACCTCAGCCCGCACCTCCGGATCGACCGTCGCCGCATGCAGCGTCCCGCGCACCTTGTCGCGGGCGGCGCCGTCGACCAGCGCTTCGGCGGCGAGCGCGTCGACCAGCGCCCGCGCCGCCACGGCCGCACTGCGCAAGACATCGGCGTGGGCGCCGTCGAGCAGCTGCTCCTGCGCACCCTCCAGCGCGGTGCCCGCCTCGACCAGCGCCGCGATCTCGTCGGGCCGGTCGCGCACCAGGCGATTGACGGCCCAGGCCGCGCGGGTCGGCTTGGCCAGCTTCTTGACCGCCGCCGCGCCGGCGCGGTCGCCACGGGCGCGCAGCTCCTTGACCAGCGCGTCGCGTACCGGCACGAACTCCTCGAGGTCGAGGCCGTAGAGCTGGGCGGCAGGATCGTCGGCCATCGCCCTCAGGTCTACCCCATCGCCCCGACGGTCGGCGCCGCGTGCTGCAGCCAAAGCGTCACGCGGACGAGCCAGGACGCGATACAACGTGCATGGTGGGACGCCGTACGAGCCACGCGATCGCGACCCTGGCGTTGGCAGGGGCGGCGACGCTCATCCTCGCCGCGCCACCAGCGCTCGCCATAGCTCCCGCTCCCGCAGCAACCCAACCGGACTTCGACGCCCGCAGCGGCGATCGCGCGGCCATCCCCGCGGCGACCGCCGACGCACGCGAGGCGCTGGCCAAGCGCCTGGGTGCCGAGGCGACCGTCGCAGCCGACCCGGTGACAGGCGGCCTGCGCAACGTGGGGCGCACCGACGGCCTGCTCACCGGACCCAGCAGCGCTGATCCTGCCGCGGTCGCCCTCGACTACGTGCGCGCCCACGCCGACGCCTTCGGGCTCGACGGCGCCGACCTGGCGACGCTGAAGCCCGTCACCCGCGCCGTCTCGCCCGACGGCGTGACGCACCTGACCTTCGGACAACTCGACGGCGGCATCAGCGCCTACGACTCCGCGCTGACGGCCAACGTCACCGCCGACGGTCGGCTCATCAACGCCGGCGGCGCGCCCGTCCACGACCTGCAGGTCCCGAGCACCGACCCGCCGCTCGGGCCCGCGGCCGCCCGGACCGCCGCGCGCCGCGACCTCGGGCTCGCGCCCGACGGCCAGACCGGCATCGTCGGCGCCGACCCGGCTCGCACCACGCAGTTCAGCGGTCTGGACCGTGCCAGCCTCGTCACGCTCGCCGACCCCGACGGCGACCACCTCGCCTGGAAGCTCACCGTCGCCGGCACCGACCCCGACGTCTACGAGGTGCTCGTCGACGCGGCCAGCGGCGCGATCCTCACCCGCCACTCGCTGACCGACTTCGCCTCCAACGCCTCGGTGGTCGAGCATCACCCGGGTGACGGCACGCTGCACACCGTCGACCTCGCGGCCTGGCTGACGCTGCCGGTGATGGCGCTGACCGGACCCAATGCCCATGCCTACGCAGACCGGATGTCACCCGACGGCATCGGTGGCGACAGTGACGTCCCGCCGAACCCCAGCACCACCAACTTCAGCTACCCGACGACCGACCAGTCCCCGGGGTCCGGGCAGCACTGCCCGACCGCGTTCCCGGTCAGCTGCACGTGGGACGGCACGACGGTGGGCTCGTCGTCGGTCACGGCCAACGTCAAGCAGGTCACGACGCAGGTCTTCTACTACGTCAACAAGTACCACGACTGGCTCGCGCAGCCGCCCATCGGCTTCACCTCCGCGTCCTACAACTTCCAGACCGGCGGGCCGGGTGGCAACGACCCCATCAACGCCGAGACCGACGACTACGCCTCGATCAACAACGCCAACATGGTCACGTCCGCCGACGGCCAGCCCGGCCGGATGCAGTTGTACCTGTTCAAGTCGCCCTACCCCGCGGTCAACGGCGGCGACGACGCGTCGATGGTCTACCACGAGTACACCCACGGGCTGACCAACCGCCTCGTGGGCAACGACGGGCAAGCCAACGGCCTCCTCGACCGACAGTCGCAGGCGATGGGCGAGGGCTGGAGCGACTGGTACGCCATGGACTTCCTGACGGCCGAGGGCGAGCTGCCGGACACGGCCACGCCCGGCGAGCAGGTGATGGGCGCCTATGTCGCCGACAACACCGCGACGGGGATCCGCGAGAACGCGATCGACTGCCCGGTCGCCGCCGTGTCGACCTCCTGCCCCGGCACGGCGCTCACCGGCCCGGGCGGCTTCACCTACGCCGACCTCGGCGGCGTCGCCGGGAGCGCCGGCCACCCCGCCTTCGAGGTCCACGCCGACGGCGAGATCTGGGCCGAGACGCTGTGGGACCTGCGCCGCACCGTCGGCGCCACGGTCGCCCGCGGGCTGGTCACCAGCGCGCTGCGGCTCTCGCCCAAGCAGCCGTCCTTCCTGGACATGCGCAACGCGATCCTGCAGGCCGACACGATCGCCGGCGGCACGCACCGCGCGCAGATCTGGAGCGTCTTCGCCGCGCGAGGCATGGGCTACAGCGCCTCGACCACGAGCGCCAACGCGACGCACGCCACGGCGGCGTTCGACACGCCGCCCATCGTCGCCGCCGGCGCGCCCGACGTCACCTCCGCCGCGCTCGAGCAGGACACCGTCGTGCACGTGCCGATCGTCAACCCGGGCACCACGCCGCTGACCGGCGTGCACGCGACGCTCACCGCCACGACCGCCGGCGTGACGGTGCCCGCCGGTAGCGCCACGCTCGGGACGATCGGTGCGGGCGCGACGACGACCGCCACCTTCGCCGTCCATGTCGCGACCGCCGCCGGGTGCGGCTCGGTCGCCGGCCTCTCGCTCGCCATCGCCACCGACCAGGGACCGCGCACGGTCCCGCTGAGCCTGCCGGTCGGCACCGGCAGCGCAACGGCGGCGACACGCACCTACGCGCCCGCCGCCGCGATCCCCGACAACCAACCGGCCGGAGGACTGACGTCGACGCTGAATGTCGCGACGCACGGCCGCGTCGGCAACGTGCGGGTCACGATCGCGGCCACCCATCCGTGGATCGGCGACCTGCACGCGTGGCTGACCTCGCCGTCGGGGACGACCGTCGACCTCTTCGAACGCCCCGGCGTCGGCACCTCCGCGTCGTTCTCGCCGGGCAACCTCGTGCCGGCGACGCCGCTCGTCCTCGACGACGCGGCCACCGGGCTGATCCAGGAGCTCGCCAACGCCGACGTGACGGTCGGTGGTGCGCTGCGTCCCAACGAGCCGCTCGCGCGCTTTGCCGGTGAGGACCGCTTCGGGACGTGGACCCTCCGCATCACCGACACCTCCAACAACGGCGCCGGCACGCTGAGCTCGTGGTCGCTGGAGACGGCCGAGCCGGCCTGCGCGGTCACCGACGCGCCGACCGGTCTCGTCGCTGACGGCGCGACCTTCCACGCGCGGATCGATCCGGGCGCGACCGCGACGACCGCGGCCTTCGAGCTGGGCGCCACCGCCGCCTACGGCGCGCGGTCGCCGGCGATCGCACTGACCGCCGGCGGCGGGCTGCAGGCCGTCAACCTCACCACCGGCGGCCTGACCGCCGGCGCGACCTACCACGTGCGCGCGGTCGCGCTGCGCAGCGGCGCCATCGTCGCGGCCGGCGCCGACCGGACGTTCGTGGCAGGCGTCGACCCGCCGCCGATCGACGATCCTGGCCCGGGCACGCCGGTCCCCCCGATTGCGCCCATCGTGCCCGGCACGCCGACACCACCGGTCGTACTGAAGGTGCCCAAGGCCACCATGAAGGGCATGACGCGGACAGCGCGCCTGGACGCCAAGGGGCGCCTGACGCTGTCCTTCGCCGCCACCCCCGCCAAGGCGCGCGGCACGATCAAGATCGCCTACGCCAAGACCAGTGCCGGGAGCGCGACGTTCACCGTGCCGGCCAAGGGCCGTGTCAAGCTGACGATCAAGGCCACCAACAAGATCCGCGCGCTACTGCGCAAGCACGCCGAGGTCAAGACCAAGGCCACGGTCCGGATCGGCGTGACGCCGCTGAGCGCGACCATCACGATCAAGCCCTACAAGAAGCCCAAGAGGTGACCTTCGACGTCGCGGTCGCCGCCCGCGCGTTGTTGGAGGACAACTGGCGCGAGGGCGACTACCGCGGGCGCCACTACGCCTTCTCGGTCCCGAGCCCGCGCAGCTACCCGTGGCAGTGGTACTGGGACTCGTGCTTTCACGCGATCGTGCGGCGACGCTTCGACCCCGCCGGCGCACGCGCCGAGCTGGAGACGCTGCTGGCCGCGGCCGACCTGGACGGCTTCATCGGCCACACGGTGCTGTGGGGCCATCCGCTCGATGGCCAGCGGGCGATCCGCTACAACATCGCGTCGCGAGCGGACCTGATGACGCGCACGATCCAGCCGCCGCTGCTGGCGTGGGCCTGGGCCTGGGCAGTCGGTGATCCGGCGCGTGAGCCGCGGATCGCCGCGCACCACGCCTGGCTGCGCGAGCACCGGGCTCTGGAGGACGACGGGCTGCTATGGCTGATCCAGCCCGACGAGTCCGGCATGGACGCGTCGCCGAAGTTCGATCACGTTTGGGGCCGGCTCGCGCAGGGCCTGCCGTTGTTCCCCATGTTGATCGCCCGCAACCGGCGGCTGGGCTTTGACGCGCGGCGGATCGCCGCCGCCGGGTACCCCGTGGTCTGCGAGGTGCTGACCAACGTGGGGTGGTCGCTGAGCGAGCAGGCGCTGCGGCGCCCGTCGCTGACCGGCGCGCTGATCGAGCGCTGCTGGGACGCACGGCGAGGACGCTTCGCCGACGACATGCGCGGCGCGGCGCGGCCGACGCCGCCCGCCGACCGGCCGGCGACGTGGGACACGCTGGCGCCGCTCGCGCTGCCCGACCTGCCGGACGCGATCGCGCAACGGCTGGTCGATGAGGTGCTGCGCGCGCCGGGCTTCGCCGCGCCGGCGGTCCCGCTGCCCGCCGTCGCGCTGGACGACCCGGCGCACTCGTCGCGCGAGACGTGGTGGGGCCGCCATCGCCACTGGCGCGGGCCGTCGTGGATCAACAGCGCGTGGTTCGTCTCGCTCGGGCTGCGGCGACTCGGGCTGGATGCCGAGGCCGACGCGATCGCCGCGCGCCTGGAAGCCGTTGTGGCACGCGAGGGGTTCCGCGAGTACTACGAGGCACGGCTGGGCTACGGCATGGGCGCGCACGACTTCGGGTGGTCGACGCTGCTGTGGGAGCTGGTCGATCCCGCGGCGCCGCCTACGCTGGCGTGAGCGTGCGCACCCTCGTCATCTCCGATCTGCACCTCGGCACCCGCCTCGGCCGTGACGTCCTGCGTCACCCCGAGGCGCTGGCGGTCCTGCTCGACGCGCTCGAGGGGATCGATCGGCTCGTGCTGCTCGGCGACGTGATCGAGCTCGCCGAAGGACGACCGCGCCAGGCGCTGCAGCTTGCCGAGCCGGTCCTGCGCGCGATCGGTGAGCGAATGGGCGCGGACCGCCAGATTGTGCTAGTGCCAGGTAACCACGATCGCGCGCTGGCGCGCTCGTGGGCGCGCGCTCAGCGTGCTGGGCTGACGGTCGATGCCTTGGTGCCGCCGAACGCGACCGCGCTGCTCGCCAAGGTGGTGGGATGGCTGGCGCCGGCACCCGTCGAGGTCCGCACACCGGGGGTGTGGCTCTCGCCGCGGGTCTGGGCAACCCATGGCCATTACATCGATCGCCATCTGCTGCCGGAGTCGGCGTACGGATGGCACCGGCGCCGGGTGGTGCGCAAGCTCGTGGGGCCGGCGGAGTACGAGCGGGCGGGCCGTCCGTCGATGACGTGGGTCGAGACGCTGGTGACGCGTCGGCTGCCACGGTGGCTGGCATCGCTGGCCGGCGGCGCCGCTGACCTCGTGCGCGCCGCGACGATGCCAAGCCTGCCGCGACGCCTGCAGTCCCACCGGCTGGCCCCGGTGGCGCGGTTGGTGCTCGGCATGCAGATGCAGCGAGCCGCCAACCCAGCGCTGGCGCATGTGGTGCAGCGGCTGGGCGTCGAAGCGGACTGGGTGATCTACGGGCACGTGCACCGCAACGGGCCGCGCGCGGGTGACGACGTCGCCCTGTGGTCGGGGCCCGATGGGCTGCCGCGGCTGGCCAACACCGGCTGCTGGATCTACGAGCCGCTGTTGTTGCACCGCGGCGGCGCGCCGCATCCGTATTGGCCGGGGGGTGCGGTGGTGCTGGAGGGGGACGGTGACCCGGTGGCGGTGGGGTTGCTCGATGGGTTGGATGTGGCCGCACTGCACGCGGCGCGGCCGCGGTGGATTCGGTGAGGGTGGCGCTGGCGTCCGTGGCGCCCGGTGCGCGGCGTTAATTGAAGTTCGTGACGTGGTCGGGTGGCCCTGACGTTCGTGGCGCCCAGTGCGCAGCGTTCGTCGAGCTTTGCAACGGGGTCTGTCGGCACCGAGGAGAGCGAGCGGAGTCGGCACCGCCACCGCCTCCGGGCGTCCGCGAGCGTGGGGGCCGGAGATCCGGGTCGTCTCGGACCGCTCTATGGAGCCCAAGCCGTCCCGGACCGATCCGGGGCGTTCTGCCCCTGCATATGAGGGGCCAGACGACCCGCGTCTGCGATTCGGTACCGGACCCTCGATCCAGGGCGTCTCCTGGTCAACTATTCACCACAAGACGCCCCGGATCCTCGCGCCTAAGGGTGCGGGGCGTTTTCGACGTCAATAGGACGTCCAAGCCGACCCGGATCCCCGGCGAGCGACGATTCAGCCGCGAACCCTCCGGCCCACGCGCCAGCGGACGACGAGCCAGCGCACCGAGCCGCAATCCCCGCTCACTCCCTCGATGCCGACAAACCACGCCGCGAACCGCGACCAACGCCGCGCACTGAGCGCCAAGGACGCCAGCGCCAGACGGCGCCCCTACCCCCGCGCCATCGGCAGCTCGAACCCACCCGTCTGCGCACCCCGCGCCAACCGCTCCTCCAACCCAGCGGCCGCAGCCCGGAACTTCTCCACGTTGGCCAACTTGATGTCCTCATACCCCCGCACCACATCCGGCAACTCCGCAATCTCGGCAACCGTCCCATGCGTCACCGGCGTCAGCCGCTCCAACGACCGCGTCACCAGCGCCCGATACTCACCCGGCAGCGCCCGCTCGACGCGACGAACCTCGGCACGGCCGAACGGATCCAGTCGGGTCCCGCGCAGGCCCTTCATCACACGCAGTGCTCGGAACGTGGGCACGGCGGTGCGACGGAGCTTGATCTTGTGCTTCAGCCCCAGCGCCCGCAGCAGCGGCGGATGGAGCATCACGTACACCTTGGCGCCCGCACCGAACTCGCCCCGCACCCGCGCCTGTTCCACGGCATCCAGATGCAACCGCGCAACCTCGTACTCATCCTTGTAGGCCAACAACTTGAACAGCCCGCGCGCATACGCCTCGGCAATCGCCGACTCGCCCGGCGCGCCACGCTCGTGCTCGACCCGCGCGACCGCCGCCACATCCGAGACATACCGTCGTGCCAACGCCACATCCTGATAGGCCATCAACTCAACAACCCGCACCTCGAGCAGCCGCCGCAGCTCACCCGACGCCCCCGACCCATCCACAATCTCCAACGCCTCACCAGCCAGCGGCGCAGGCGGCGCAGCCGCCTCGCCCTCCAGCACCACGCGCACCGCCTCCGGCGCCGCCACGACCGCGCGACCCCAGGCGAACGCCGCGAGGTTCTTCTCCACCGCCGCCCCGTTGAGCCTGATGGCCTGCTGCAGCGCATCGGCGCTCAGCGGCAGACACCCAGCCTGGTAGGCCGCACCGATCAACACCGTGTTGGTCGGCATGTGATCGCCGAACAGCGCCTCGCTCAACGCCTCCGCATCGACGAAGACGTTCTCGTCAGCACGCGTCGCCGCACCGATCGCCGCGACGTTGCGCTCCAAGGCGGGGAACTTCACGCCGGTGTCGGTGACCATCGCCGCCGTCGGCGCCGCGTGCGTGTTGACCACCGCGATCGTCCGGCCCGCATCGGCCACCAGCAGGTTGCGCGGGTTGGCCGCACCCAGCACGTCGAAGCCGAGGATCAGGTCCGCTGCACCCGCCGACGCCTTGTTGGAGCCCTCGATCGGGTCGCGCGCAATGCGCACATCCGAGACGACCGGCCCACCCTTCTGCGCCAGCCCCGTCTGGTCGAGCCCATAGCTGTGCTTGCCGTCGAGCATCGCCGCCATCTGCAGGATCTGCGAGACGGTCACGACCCCCGTTCCGCCCATGCCCGGCATCCGCATCAGGAAGTCATCGCGCGAGACCTTCAGCACCGGCTCGACCAGCGCCTCGGCCGGTGGAAGAGCCCACCCAGACGTCGTGACCTTCTTGGTGTCCTTGGCCGCCGGGATCACCGTCAAGAACGACGGGCAGTCGCCCTTCACACACGAGTAGTCCTTGTTGCAGGAGGACTGGTGGATCTGCGTCTTGCGCCCGAACTCGGTCTCGACCGGCAGCACCGACATGCAGTTGGACTTCGAGCCGCAGTCGCCACAGCCCTCGCAGACGCGCTCGTTGATGTGGATGCGCTCGACCGGCTCGGCCGCCTTGCCGCGCTTGCGCATCCGCCGCAGCTCGGCCGCGCACCCCTGGTCGTGCAGCAGCACGGTGACGCCACCGATTGCCGCCAGCTCCGCCTGCACCTCGGCCAAATCGTCGCGTGAGCGCACCGACGCGATCGGATCCAACGACACGCCCCGGTAGCGCGACGGGTCCTCGGTCGTGATCACGATCCTGCGCACACCCTCTAGCGCGAGCCAGCGCGTCAGCTCCGGGATCTTCAGCTGCCCGACGACATCCTGGCCCCCGGTCATCGCGACCGTGTCGTTGTACAACAGCTTGTAGGTGATGTTCGCGCCCGACGCGACGGCAAAGCGAATGGCCAGCGACGCGGAGTGATGGAAGGTGCCATCGCCCACGTTCTGCACGAAGTGCGATGCCTCCGTGAAGTCCTTCATGCCGACGAACTGCGCACCCTCGCCGCCCATCTGCGTGATGCCCGTGATCGTGCCCTTGCCCTCGGGCGCGAGCAGCACCATCGTGTGGCAGCCGATGCCTGCGCCGAGCAGCGTGTCGTCCGGGTTGGCCGTCGAGGTGTTGTGGGGACAGCCGGAGCAGAACATCGGCGTCCGCGCCTGCGTCGGGACGGTGCGCGCCGTGGCAGCGCGGCGCGCCTCGATCAGCGCAACGCGCGCGTTGACGGACTCCAACCGCACGCGCCCGCCCAGCCGGGACGCGAGCGCCACGGCGATCGCGTCGGCGTCGAGGTCGCTCTCGGCCGCCAGCAGCGGCGCCTCGTGCTCGTCGCGCTTGCCGACGATCCGCGGCGCATCGGCCGTCCCGTACAGCGCATCGCGCAGCGCGGTCTCCAGGAACGGCAGCTTCTCTTCAACCACCAGCACTTCTTCCAGCCCGCGGCCGAAGGCGCGAAACGACGCGCGATCGTGCGGATAGAGCATGCCGACCTTCAGCAGCCGAACGCCCGCCCGCTCCAGCGCGCGCTGGTCGAGGCCGAGATCGTCGAGCGCCTGGACGAGCTCGTAGTAGACCTTGCCCGCGGCGACAACGCCGAGCCAGGCGTCGCGCGTCGGAACCGTCACCGGGTTCATCTGGTTCAGCGCCGCGTACTGGCGCGCGATCTCCAGCCGGACGCCGAAGAGCGACCGCTCCAGGTCCATCGACACCGGCGCCAGCAGGTTGCCGTTGGGAACGTGGCGGTAAGGGTGTCCGGCCCGAGCCGGATCCTCGACCTCCGGGATCACCGCGCCCACGCGCGCCGGCCAGCCCTGCACGGTCCCCGCGCTGTCGGCAATGTTCGTGACGACCTTCATCGCACTCCACAGCCCCGACGCACGCGAGCACGCGACAGCGTGCAGCCCGAAGTCCAGGACCTCCTGCAGCGTGCCGGGGAAGAACGTCGGCATATACAGCGCCGCCAGCGTCGCTTCGGCCGCCGACGGCAAGGTGGAGGACTTGCACGACGGATCGTCGCCGACCAATGCCAGCGCACCGCCGTGCGGGTGCGTGCCGGCGAAGTTCGCGTGGCGCAGCGCGTCGGCCGCGCGGTCCAACCCAGGGTTCTTGCCGTACCAGACGCCGGTCACGCCATCCACCAGCGGCCCCGGCAAAGAGGGCGCCAGCTGCGACCCGTAGACCGCCGTCGCCGCCAGCTCCTCGTTCAACCCCGCGGCGAAGTGCAACGCGTGATCGGTCGCGATCTCTCCCAGCCCGAGGATCTCCTTGTCCAGGCCGCCGAGCGGCGAACCCTGGTAGCCGGAGACGAACGTCGCGGTCTTCAGCCCGCGGCGGCGGTCGGAGCGGACCTGGTCGAGCAGAACGCGCACGAGCGCCTGCGTGCCCGAGAGGAAGACCGTGCCCTGCTCCAGCAGGTACTTGTCGGCCAGCGAGACGTCAGGGCGATGGAGCTTGACCGGCGCCGTCGAGGTGACGCCGATCCCACCCGGGGACGTCTTCTTCGCCGCAACCGACGATTGCTGCTTGGCGCTCCCCTCCGTCGTGCGTGGCACGGCCGGCGCTCCCTCTCCTCGTTGGGCACGTCATCGACCCACAATGGGTCAATTGACCTTACCACCGTTGGGGGCGGTGCTAAACGCTTGGTCAGGAGCGAAACGCCCAGCCGGGCTAGGCGGCCGGCTTGGTGCGCGAGCCGACCGGCAACAGGAAGTCGGGCAGGGGCCGCACCAGCGCCCGCGCGGTCTCTTCCTCCCACGTCTTCTCCAGCTGGCCGACGTGCTCGTCCATGACCGCCTCGACCTCCAGGAGGTCGCCCGAGCGCACCGCCGCGACCGTCCGCTCGTGGATCTGGATCGTCCATTCAGGGACCAGCGGCAGGTGCATCGCCATGTCGCGTGCGATCTCGAGCTGGCGGAAGAGCACCCGCATCAGCGACTCGACCGTCGCGTTGCCCGACGCTCGCGCAAGCGCCAGGTGGAACTGGACGTCGAGCTGCAGGAAGCGGTCCTCCTGCTTGAGCGCGCGCCCCGCATCGACCAAGGCCCGCATGGCGTCGATCGATCGCTGCAGCGCCGCAAAGTCGTCCTCGGTGGCCCGCACGGCGGCGAGCTGCGCGACCCGCGGCTCGAGCATCCGACGTGCCTCCAACACGCCCGCGACCTCGCCAAGGCGCAGGCTCGAGCGCTGCCGGACGAGCTCGAGGCCGACGACGTCGGTCGCCACGAACATCCCGCCGCCGGGCCCGCGCCGCACCTCCAGCAGACCCGCCTCGACCAAGACCTTGACGGCCTCGCGCAGCGTCGGGCGGCTGATCTGCATCTGCGCGGCAAGCGCCCGCTCGCCGGGCAGCTTGTCGCCCACGCGGAGCTCGCCGATCCGGACTTTGTCCGCGATCTGCTCGGCCGCCTCCTCGAAGGTTCGACGCGTCTGGACCGGCGTGAACACGCCAAAAACATACACTTCTCCTGCTCGTGGTCAGCCTGGCGGACCTATTGGGTGACGTACCGAGACACAGCGCTCTCCTGACCCACGAAGTCGTCCGTCCGTCTTGCAGCCCTTTCGCCGGCCGCCCCGATCGGGTACGGATTCCGTCATGCCCCGCATCCCCAAGAGACTCCTCGCCCTCGGTGGCCTGGCCGCAGGAGGCGCCGCGTTCCGGCGCCGGCGCCGCGGGAAGGCCCCGGCCGCGTCTGCCCCGCCCGCCCCTGCGCCTGCCTCCACCGCACCCCCCGCACCCGCCTACGCGTCCTCGATGCCGACGCCGGGCATCGCGAAGCCTGCGCCCGCGGAGCCCACGCCTGTGGTCCACACCGACGGCGACTTCGTCGCCGCCGAGGAGGCCGCCGCGGCCGCCGAGGCACGCAACATCGGCGGCCCGCGCCTGGATGACGCCCACGGCGACGAGGCCTTCGAGGCCGTCGCCGAGGCCGGCGGCGGCGAGTCGGAAGGCTTCGAGCTCGCCGAGGAGCAGCTCATCGACAACGCCAGCCACGGCGGCGGGCGGGCCGACCCGATCGGCGATGCGTTCACGCCCGAGGTCGAGGCCGACGAGCGCACGGCCGTCGACGGCGAGGCCGACGAGGAGCGTTAGCGAGTGCCTCGTGGTCGTGATCGTGCTCCGGGCGGATGCTGGGCGCCGCGCGACGGCGCAGCCGCTCCTGTCGGACCGGTAAGCCGTCGCGTGGCGATCCAGCGCCGGCCGGGGCGCGAGCACGGCCGCGAGGGGTGATCCTCCGCCCGGACGGGGATGCGGTCCTTGCCATCGGCCAGGCGTCGCACGCCTGGCTGTCCGGGCAGCTCGCCCGGGCTTGGGGCAACGACCGCTTCCCCGTGCCGACGCCCTTCGAGGAGGTCTGCCTCGGAGCGCTGCAGCACGACATCGGGATGGCCGAGTGGGACCTGCGGCCGGCGCGCCACCCCCGCAGCGGCCTGCCGCGCCAGTTCTTCGAGCTCGACCGCCGCACGCACCTCGCGCTCTGGGCGGCGGCACCCACGCGCGTGCTCAGCCAAAGCCGCTACGCAGCGTTGTTGGTGTCCTTGCATGGGACCGGGCTCTACGAGCGCTTCCCGCCGAAGACCGACGACCCGGAGATCGCCCGCGCGGTCGCCGGCTACCTCGAAGGCCAGCGCGCGCTGCAGGCGCAGCTCGCCGCCGAGGTCGGCGCGACCGAAGAGGAGCTCGCCCGCAACCAGGCGCTGCTCGCCATCTGGGACGGCCTCTCGCTCGCGCTCTGCCGCGACCAGGCGCCGCACACGGTCGACGGCTTCGCGCTCGATCGCGCGGGCGATCACCATGACGCCTTCACCCTCGACCCCTGGCCGTTGGCGGTCGACCGCCTCGCCCTCCGCGTCGAGGGTCGACGCCTCGCCGGCGCGCCGTACCCCGACGAACCGGCGCTGCACGCCGCGCTGGACCGCGCACCGGTCCTGACCGTTGGCCTGGTTCTCCGTCCGGGATAGCGCCGCGACAAGGGTTGGCCTCCCGCACCCCGTGGGTAGGGCGACGCCCATGGATGAAGTGCTTCCCGGCGTCCTGCACTGGACGACCTTCCACGAGGGCATCGGCCAACCCGTGCACTCGCACTATTTCGTCGAGGGCGCCGCGCTCTTTGACCCGCGCGTTCCCGATGAGGGCATCGACGAGCTCGGCCGCCACGGGCGACCGGAGACGATCCTGCTCTCCAACCGCCATCACCTGCGCCACGCCGAGAAGCTCGCCGCGGCCTTCGACTGCCCGATCCGCGCACAGCGGCTCGGGCTGCACGAGTTCGCCAACGGCGGCCCGGACGTCCAGCCGTTCGACTTCGGCGACACGGTCGCGCCCGACGTCATCGCGCTAGAGGTCGGTGCGCTCACGCCCGAGGACACCGCCTTCCACATCGCCACCGGCCCCGGCATCCTGCTCTTCGCCGACGCCGTGATCCGCAACGGGGACGGCGAGCTGTCGTTCGTGCCGGACTCCCTGATGGGCGATGACCCCGAGGGCGTGCGCCGCGGGATCACGGAGGCGCTGCGGGCGCTGCTCGACCACGACTTCGACGCGCTGCTCTTCGCCCACGGTGAGCCGATCGCCTCCGGCGGCAAAGAGCGCCTTACGACGTTCGTCAACGGACACAGCGGCTCGGCCTGACGCACGGGCTTCGTCCGACGTTCGTCCAGAAACAGGGCCAATACCGTGTCTAAACCGTTCGGTTGGCCAGTTCTGGGTCTCATTCCTGGGGATCCGTGCCGATCTCCTAGGCGTGCGCCCGTCATGGATGACTCGTGCCGCCGTCGCGACCCTCGCGACCGCGGCGACCGCAATCGCCCTGCCCGCCTCCGCTCACGCGCTGGCGCTCTCGGTCACCACCGGGAGCCCCCAGGATGTCGCCGCCACGCAGGCAACGCTGCGCGCCACCGTCAGCGTCTCCGCGCTCGGCGGCAACGTCGTCTGGCAATACGGCACGACCACGCGCTACGGCACGACGTCGACCGCCGTCGCCACCGGGCTGCTGGGCGTCAATCAGACGCTGACCCTCACCGTCACCGGCCTGGCGCCGAACACGGCCTACCACGTGCGCGCCGTGGCGACGAGCGGGCTGAGCACGGCCTACGGGCGCGACGTGAGCTTCACCACCGCGAGCTCGGGGTCGGGCTCGGGCTCGGGCGACGGGTCTGGCGAGACGAGCGACCCGGCGCCCTCGACGCCGGGCGCGGGCAGCACGAGCACCCCAAGCCTCCCGACCGTCTCGACGGTGACGTCAACGATCATCTCCGGGACCACAGGGTCAGGCTCGGGCACCTCCGGCTCGCCGTCCTCGTCCTCCTCGGGCAAGGCCACCACCCCCGACGCTGACGGCACCCCGTCCGCCGACGACGGCGCCACCGTCGCGCCCGGCGTCGCCACCGCGACCGTCACCCCATCGCTCGGCAAGACGCTCGGCGTCGCCGCCGTCCAGGGCACCGTCACCGCGACCAGCCCGTCCGGCGCACCGCTCGACCTCGGCGCCGCCAAGATCGTGCCGACCGGGACCGTCATCGACGCCCGCGCCGGCACCGCCGAGCTCAAGACCGCGCTGGACCGCCGGGGCGCCACGCAGACCGGCCGCTTCTGGGGCGCCGTCTTCGAGGTCCGCCAGAGCGCGTCCGCGCACGGCATGGTCGCGCTCGTGCTCCGCGGTGGCGACTTCTCGCACTGCAAGACCACCAACAAGGCCGTCGCCCGCGCCGCGGCTTCCAAGACCAAGCACAAGCGCAAGACCACCAAGAAGAAGCCGCCGCGCTCCCTCTGGGGCAGCGACAACCACGGCCGTTTCCAGACCCGCGGCCGCGGCAGCGTCGCCACCGTTCGCGGCACCAAGTGGCTCACGCAGGACACCTGCGCGGGCACGCTGACCCGCGTGGCCGCCGGCGCCGTCGCCGTGCGCGACCTGCGCCGCCACCGCACCGTCGTCGTGGCCCGCGGCCATCAGTACCTGGCGCGCATGACGCCCTGACCCGCCATGGCCCCACGCTCCGCCCCGACGCCGCGCCATTCGCCGGCACACGCCCGCGCCGTGCTGCTCGCGGGCCTCGTCGCCGCGGCCTGCGGGATCGTGGCGTGGACGACCCACGCGGCGCGTTCGCTGGAGGACACGACGGTCGCGCTGCGCTTCCAGTTGCGCCCGGCGCAGCGGCCCGACGATCTCGCGATCGTCGGCATCGACGCCGCGACGTTCTCGGACTACGCCCAGCAGGCCCGTTGGCCCTACCCGCGCTCGTGGCACGCCGACGTCCTCGACGAGCTGCACCGCCTCGGCGCACGCAAGGTCATCTACGACGTCCAGTTCACGGAGGCCACGAGCCCGGCGCAGGACGGTGCGCTGTACGACGCGGTCGGTCGCTTCCCCGGCACGATCCTCGCGACGACCGAGACCGACGCGCGTGGCCACACCAACGTCCTGGGCGGCGACGAGAACCTCGCCCGTGCGCACGCCCAAGCCGCCATGGCGACGTTCCCGATCCTGGCCGGCGGCGAGATCGCCCGCGTGCAGCCGTCCGCCGACGGCGTCCCGACGCTCGCCGTCGCGACGGCCCGCTCGCTCGGGCATCGCGTCGACCCGACGACCTTTGAGCACGGCGGCGCGTGGATCGACTTCCGCGGCCCGCCCGGCACGATCCCGACCTACCACTTCTCCGACGTCCGCGACCATCGTCTGGCGGCCTCGGCCGTCCGCGGCAAGGTCGTCATCGTCGGCATGACCGCGCCGACCGAGCAGGACGTCCACCCCACGCCGACGGTCCGTGACGAGTTGATGTCCGGCCCCGAGGTGCAGGCCAACGCGCTGTGGACCGTCCTGCACGGGCTGCCGCTGCGCAGCGCGCCCGGCTGGGCTGGCATCCTGGCGGTCCTGCTGCTCGCGCTCGCCCCGGCGATCGCCGCGCTGCGCCTCAAGACGCTCTCGGTGCTGACCGCGCCCGTCCTGGCGGTCGCCTACCTCGGCCTCTCCTACCTCGCGTTCCTGCAGGGCTGGATCATCCCCGTCGTCGCCCCGCTGGCCGGCCTCGCGCTCAGCGCCGTCGGCACCGTGACCGCCAGCTACCTCACCGAGCGCCGCGAGCGCCGCCGCGTCGCGCTGCACAACGCGGTGCTGGAGCAGGCCGTGCGCGAGCGCACCGCCGAGCTGCACGAGACCCAGCTCGAGGTCGTCCGCCGCCTCGCCCACGCGGCCGAGTGGCGCGACGAGGACACCGGCGCGCACGTCGAGCGGATCGGGATCCTCTGCGAGCGCCTCGCGCTGGCCGCCGGCTTCAGCGCGACCGACGCCGAGACGCTGCGCCACGCCGCGGTCCTGCACGACGTCGGCAAGATCGGCGTACCCGACCGCGTCCTGCTCAAGCCGGGCCGGCTGGACGAGGAGGAGTGGGCGATCATGCAGACCCACGCCGCGATCGGGGCGTCGATGCTCGCGGGCTCGCCGTCGCCGCTGGTCCAGCTCGGCGAGGAGATCGCGCGCACCCACCACGAGCGCTGGAACGGCGCGGGCTATCCGGCTGGACTGCGCGGCGAGGAGATCCCGCTGGCGGGCCGCATCTGCGCGATCTGCGACGTCTTTGACGCGCTGCGCTCGCGCCGGCCCTACAAGGACGCGTGGACGCTGGAGGAGGCCATCACGGAGATCGCACGCCAGCGCGGCCGCCACTTCGACCCTGCCTTGGTCGACCTCTTCCTGCCGATGGCCGCCGAGCTGGCCGCGGAGCTCGCGCGCAAGGACGAGGGTCAGCGAGGCCGCCCGGACCTGCGGTTCGCCGCGTAGACGGACTCGTTCGGGCAGGTACCATTAGGTGATGCACGAGCAATTCGCCGACGTCGGCAACGGGATCACCCTCTGCTACGAGACCTTCGGCGATCCTGCGGCCCCGCCCGTCGTGCTGATCATGGGGTTGGGCACCCAGATGATCGCGTGGGACACGCGCTTCTGCGAAGACCTGGCGAGCCGCGGCTTCTTCGTCGTCCGCTTCGACAACCGCGACGTCGGCCGCTCGACCCGGCTGGACGACGCGCACGTGCCCGGCCTGAGCGAGATCGCGCTGCGGCGGGTCCCGAACCCGGCCTACAAGCTGGCCGACATGGCGCTCGACACGGTCGGGCTGATGAACGCGCTGGAGCTCGAGAGCGCCCACGTCGTCGGCGTCTCGATGGGCGGCATGATCGCCCAGACGGTCGCCGCTCGCCATCCGTCGCGCACGCGCACGCTGACGTCGATCATGTCCAACACGGGCGCGCGCTTCAGCGGCCAGCCGGCGCTGAAGGCCTACCCCGTGCTGCTCGGCAAGTCGCCCGCCGACCGTGACGGCTTCGTCGAGCGCGGGCTCAAGACGTGGGCGACCATCGGCTCGCCCGGCTTCGAACGTGACGAGATCGAGCTGCGCGCGATGATCGAGCTGAGCTTCGACCGTGGCCCGAGCGCCGCGGGCACCGCCCGCCAGCTCGGCGCGATCATCGCCAGCGGCGACCGCCGCCGCGAGCTGCGCGCCGTGCAGGCGCCGACGCTCGTCATCCACGGCGAGGCTGACGTCCTCGTCTCGCCCTCCGGCGGCCGTGCGACCGCGAAGGCGATCAACGGCGCCCGGCTGATCACGATCCCGGGGATGGGCCACGACCTGCCGTGCGCCGCCTGGCCGCAACTCCTCGGTGCCATCGCCCAACACGGCCATGGCGCGGATGTCGCCGCGGGCGTCGAACCCGCGGTGCGCGCCGCGTAGCGGTCCTAGACTGGGAGCGGTGAGCTTCTTCCGTCGCAGCGGCGGTTCCGACGAAGGCTCCGACCCCGTCGGCGGCCTCGGCGGTCCTGAGGAGATCCGCCGCGTGCAGCGGACCTCGACGCTCGCCGTCGGCACCCTCGCCTGCCCGACCTGCGACGCACCGGTCGCGCCCACCGGCGCCCACCTCGGCCCGGCCTCTCCGCTGGCCTGCCCCTTCTGCGGAGAGACCGGCCGCGTCCGCGACTTCCTCACGCTCGGCGCCCCGACCCGCGCCGCCCACGTCGTGATCAAGGTCATCTCGCCGGCCGAGATCCGCATCTCGCGCCGGCGCGACGACGGCTGAGGACTAACTGTCCTTGGGCTGCGGCTTGGGCTTCGGCCGCGGACGCGGCTCGCCGCGTCCTTCCTCGATGCCGATCCAGGTCGGAAACGCGATGATCTCCTCGGGGGGCGCTGGTCGCGGTGCCATGGCCTCAGGATAGACGAATGGCCAGCAGCCACAAAACGGTTTGCATCACCATCAGGACACTGAGCGCGGCGGACAGCCGCGAGAGCCATCGGACGCTCTGCGCGTTGCGCAACCGGAGATCCTGATAGCCGAATCCAGCCGCTGCGAGCCAGCGCAAGGAGTCGAGATCCGCCTCCTCCCGCGCCTGCCGATACAGCTGCTCGTAGAGATCGCGCGCATTGACGGCGAACTTCAGTCGCCAGGGCGCCAGTACCACCGCAGCAACGACCAAGCCCATCAACAACGCCAGCACCGCCAGCCATCCCAACGCGTGGAAGCCATGGTCTTTGATCGCGGTACCACCGAGGAACGAGGCGACGAGCGCCTGCGCAGCGAGCAGCGTGCCGGTGCGCTGGCGAATGCCACCGACCATCGCCTCCTGGTCGGCGAGCGCCGCCCGGCCGGCTTCATAAGTGACCTCCTCCAGCGTCTTCACGACGGTCGGCGACGCTACCGGCGGCGCAGAGCGCCGGATGCTCGGTGTCGCAGAACTGACGGTGCGTCTGCGCAGATCATGCGCATTCCCGTCCTCGTCGGTGGCAATCCGCCCGGGGCCGGCTCAGCCCACAGCAACACTCAGTGCTTCGAGCGCCGGCGCCGCTGGAGGCGCTCGATCTCGCGGCCGAAGGCCTCTTCGGAGGCGTCGGCCATGGCGACGCCGAAGATCGCCAGGAGCGTGTCGGCGGCGAGTGGGCGGAGGCGCTCGAGCGCGTCGCGGACCTCGGGCCAGCGATCTTCGGGTGCGCCGGCCTCCTCGAAGGGCTTCCAGACCTGCTCGACGAAGAGCTTGACGTAGGCGCGGGCGACGCCGTCGGCGTGCCGGCGGATCGTCGTCGCCAACTCGAGGCCGACCGCGGCGGGCACGCCGAGCGCCTCCAGCTCCTTGCCCGCGCGCGTCAGCCGCGGGCTGATGTCCTCATAGGACCCGTCGCCGAGGGGACGCAACAACCCCAACTTGATGGCCCGCTCCAGGAGTCCCGGATCCGTCGAGCCCCAGCGCTGCGCGAGATCTTCGCGCGTCAGCACCTCCGGCTGCTCCTGGGTGTAGGGCTCGGCGACCGCGCGCAGGAAGCGCAGCGGCTCCTCCGAGGAGCCCGGCGCGGCGTCGACCAGCCGCCGAATCGCCTGCAGGTTGAAGCCCTGGCCCTGCATCTCGCGGATCAGCTCAATGCGAGCGAGGTGCGAGGGGCCGTAGTAGCCGGTGCGGCCGCGCACGTCGGGCGGCGGCAGAAGACCGCGTGACTGATGGGCCCGGATATTGCGGACGGTCATCCCCGTGCGCTGCGCGAGCTCGTCGATGGTCAGATCTCCATCGTGGGTCGCGCGCTCGGGTGCCTCCGTGACATCGGACACAGGACAACTCTACCGCGTTTGATGTGACATGGATCGGTGTAACATCGACTCATGGCACTTTCGCACGTTCTCGCTGCCGCGTCGCCCCCTGCCGCCAATCCGGCCGGCGGCGCCGCGCTCGATCAGATCGCCATCGCCACCGGCATGGCCAGCGTCGCCACCGCGGTCCTGATGCTCGGGATCTTCGGCTACCGCAACGGCAAGGGCAAGACGCTGCGCCGCCTCGCGGCCTTCTCCGAGCGCGTTTCCGGGCTGCCCGCCTGGGCGGCGCTGCCGCTCGGCGTCGGCGGTGGCAGCCTCCTCGTCGCGCTGCTGGGCATGTACTGGGACATCTCCCTGCACATCGACCAGGGCCGCGACCCCGGCCCGCTCGCCAACCCCGCGCACTACCTGATCCTCGTCGGGCTCTACGGCGTCTTCGCCTCGGGTTGCCTCGCGCTCGCGCTCCCGGAAGAGAAGCCCGGCCCCGCCGCGATCCGGATCACGCGCGACTGGTACGTCCCTGTCGGCGGCGTCCTGACCGCGGCCTGCGGCGGCTTCGCGCTGCTCGGCTTCCCGCTCGACGACATGTGGCATCGCCTCTTCGGCCAGGACGTCACGCTCTGGGGCCCGACGCACCTCATGCTCTTCGGCGGCGCCGGCCTCACGCTCATCGGTCAGGCCATCCTGCTCGCCGAGGGCCTGCGCTTCCGCGGCATCCAGGCCGACCGCGTCGACGGCCCCCAGTTCCTGGTGGCCTTCCGCCGCGTCGGCCTGATGGGCGGTCTGCTGATCGGCCTCTCGACCTTCCAGGGCGAGTTCGACTTCGGCGTCCCGCAGTTCCGGATGGTGTTCCACCCCATGTTGATCGCGCTGGCCGCCGGCCTCGCGCTCACGGCGGCGCGCATCTGGATCGGCAAGGGCGGCGCGCTGGCCACCGCGCTGATGTTCCTCGCTGTTCGCGGCGGCATCTCGCTGATCGTCGGCGACGTCTTCGGCGAGAGCGCGCCGACGCTGCCGCTCTACCTCGTCGAGGCGCTGTGCATCGAGGGCGTCGCGCTGGCCACCGGCCGCAACCGCCCGGTGCTGCTCGGCGCCGTCGGCGGCGTGCTCTGCGGCACCGTCGGCCTGGCCGCCGAGTGGCTGTGGGTCGGCCAGCTCTTCCCGCTGCCGTGGAGCGACGGCATCGTGCCGGAGGCGATGATCGTCGCCCCGATCGCCGGCGCCGCCGGCGGCGTGCTCGGCGGCCTGCTCGGCGCGGGCCTGCGCTTCCAGCTGCCGAGCCCGACCGTGGCGCGCACCGCCACGATCGCGTCGTTCGTGGCCATCGCCGCGCTGACCGCCTACGGGCTGGCGACCGTCGCGCCAAGCGGCCAGACCGCCACCGTCGCGCTCAAGAGCGACGGTGGGGATGCGAGGCATCCCCACGTCGTCGGCACCGTCACGCTCAACCCGCGCAACACGGCCGACAACGCCGCGTGGGCCACGGTCACCTCCTGGCAGGACGGCGGCATGAAGGTCGACCGGCTGCAGCGCGTCGCCGAAGGCGTCTACCGCTTCCGCGCCCCGGCGCCGGTCTACGGCGACTGGAAGACGATCGTCCGCGTCCAGAACGGCCGCACGATCATGGGCATCCCGATCTACATGCCGGCCGACCCGGCGATCCCGGGGGCCAAGCTGGTCCCGGCGACCGCCAGCTTCACGCGGACCTTCGTCGCCGACCACGAACTCCTGCAGCGCGAGCGCAAGGACGACATCCCGAGCTGGCTGTGGACCGCCGCCTGCCTGATCGTCCTGGCCCTCTCGCTGATGTTCATGGCCTCGCTGGCCTGGGGTGTGGCGCGCGTCGCACGCACCGGTGACGGCGGCACGCCCAACGGGCCGTCGCCCGCCTCAACACGTCCGGCGCAGGACCGCGCTGAGCGCTTTGTCCACGGCGGCGTGGCGAGCGCTCCAGGAGCCTAGAATCGGGTACAAGAGTTGCGCCATGACCGCCCAGACCGGATCGCCATCCGTCGGACCACACCGCAACGCTGCGGGCGTCGGCTTGGTGATCGTCATGGCCGCCGGCTCGGTCGTCGTCTGGCTCGTCTCCCCCATCGCCTGGCTGTGGATCGCGTCGCGGATGACAGACTCCAGCCAGCCGAGCCTCGGTCCCTACCTCCTGGTGCTCGTCGGGATGGCGCTGACCGCCGTGGTCGTCGGCAAGTTCCTCGGGATCGTCAACCGCACGCACATGCGAGTGACCGGCCGCATCTCCGACAAGCGCGAGCACGCGACCTGGAACCGCTCGATGCGCGGGGAGCGCCGGTCGACCACCGACCGCGGCGTCCTCGAGCAGGTCATGGCGATCAGCGTCAGCTGCGCGCTCGTGCTCTTCGGCATCTGGTTCTTCGTCTTCGCGGGCTCATCACTGCCGTCCTAAGGCCGATAGCCTGAGGGTGGTGGAACTGGCCTCCGGCGACCCGAACGTCGATCTTCGCCGAGGGCCCGACGGTAAGCCGATCGTCGTCCTCGGATTCCCGTATGACCCGCACATCGTCGCGGTCGTGCGGCAGATTCCCCATCGCCGGTTCGACTGGGACACGCGCGAGTGGTGGGCGCCCATCGACGACTGGGCGGCCGTCCACGTCGCCGAGGTCCTCAAGCGCTTCCCGGAGCTGACGACCAGCGCCCAGGTCGACATCTGGCTCAAGGGCGTCGGCGAGCGCTGGGTCGGCCGCGTGCGCACGACGCGCTACGACGGCCGCGGCTGGTGGGTCCTCGACACGCGCGCGGGCACGGTGCCCGAGGCGTTGTTGGAGGGGTCGATCGAGGTCGACGGCAAGCTGCTGGCACCGCTCACGCAGGCGGGTGCCGTGGCGATCGGCGAGGCGCGCGGGGCCAAGCTCGACGGCGCCGCGCTGCGCTGCGTCCTGGCGCTGGAGCACGGCGGCGAGGCGCCGCCGGCGAGACTGGCGCTCAACGTCTCGGTCGAGGGCGAGGCGTTCCTGCTGGAGACGCTGTGGGACCCGTCGGTCGGCGACGCGTTCGAGCGCCTGCCCGGCACCTCCGACGGCGGCCGCTCGCTGCCGTTGGACCCGTGGGTCGTCCACCACCTCGATGGCTTTCTCGCCGCCCACGGCGTCGCGATCGACGCGCCGGCCGCCCACGCGCTGGAGGAATTGCGCGAGGAGGCGGCCGAGGCCGCCGCGGCGATCCGCCGCTCGCGCGCCACCGAGGCCGAGCCGCTGACCGAGATCGTCGACCGCCTCGGCGGCACGCTCGAGCCGTTTCAATGGGCGGGCGTCCGCTACGTCCTGGATGCACGGCGCGCCTTCCTCTCCGATGAGCAGGGCCTGGGCAAGACCGTCCAGGCGCTGGCCGCGATGGAGGCCGACGACGCCTACCCGGCGATCGTCATCTGCCCCGCGTCGCTGAAGCTCAACTGGCTGCGGGAGACGCGCAAGTGGCTGCCGCACCGCTCGGTGGCGATCGTCGAGGGCGGCGTCGCGGTGCCCAAGACCGCCGAGATCACGATCATCAACTACGAGGTCGTCGGCAAGCACTACGAGACGCTCGCGCGGCTGCGCCCCAAGGCCGTGATCATCGACGAGTCGCACTACTGCAAGAACCCGCGCGCCAAGCGCACGCAGGCCGTGCGGCGGCTGGCCGAGTCGGTCGTCAAGGGCGGGCTGCGGGTCGCGCTCACGGGCACGCCCGTGCTCAACCACGCAGAAGAGCTGATCTCCCAGCTGCGGATCATCGGCCGGCTCGACGAGTTCGGCTCCGGCGCGCGCTTCAGCCGCCAGTTCCAGGGCGTCCTGACCGAGGAGCGTTTGCACTGGCACCTGCGGCGCTCGTGCTTCGTGCGGCGCCTGAAGAGCGAGGTGCTGCCGCAGCTGCCGGCCAAGCGGCGCGTCGTCGTGCCCGTGTCATTGGACAACGAGCGCGAGTACCGCGTCGCCG
The DNA here is from genome assembly GCF_035996765.1 of Baekduia sp. Classification (NCBI taxonomy): domain Bacteria; kingdom Bacillati; phylum Actinomycetota; class Thermoleophilia; order Solirubrobacterales; family Baekduiaceae; genus Baekduia; species Baekduia sp. The sequence goes on along the minus strand of NZ_DASYJG010000082.1, from coordinate 3,295 downwards.
AGCGCGACGTCGTCGAGTGGCTGCGCTCCCAGCCGCTGGAGCTCTCAGACCTCAACGCGAAGATCGCCGCGACGCTGCGGGCCGAGCGCCTGGCGCAGCTCGGCGCGCTCCAGCGCCTCGCTGCCCGCGGCAAGCTCCACGCCGCGCTGGCGTGGATCCACGACTTCCTGGCGAGCGGCGAGCCGCTCGTCGTCTTCGCCCGTCATCGCGAGATCCAGGAGGCGGTGCTCGAGCGCTTCCCCGACGCGCTGCACCTCTTCGGCCGCGACAAGATCGAGGCGCGCGAGGAGTCGGTCCGGGAGTTTCAAGAGCCCGGCGGCCCGCAGCTGATCGTCTGCGCCACCCGCGTCGCCGCGCAGGGCATCACGCTGACGCGCGCCTCCAACGTCGCGTTCCTCGAGCTCGAGTGGACGCCGGCGCTGCACGACCAGGCCGAGGACCGCACGCACCGCATCGGCCAGACCGACTCCGTCACCGCCTGGTACCTACTGGCCGCCGAGACGATCGACGAGACGATGGCCGAGCTCGTCGAGCGCAAGCGCGGCATCGTCGACGCCGTCACCGACGGCAAGACCATCAACGACGAGAACGTCGTCGCGGGCGTGATCCGCTCGCTGCGGGGCGAAGAGCCCTACCGGCACCTGCAGCCGGTGGCGTAGCTCAGCGCGCGTCGAGCTGCTCGCGCAGCAGCGCGGTCGCGACGTAGCGCGTGTTCCGCGTCCGGCCCTGCTGCTCGACGAAGCCGGCGTCGGCGAGCCGGCGTAGGTCGCCGCTGGCGGTCGGCAGCGAGACGTCGGCCTCCGCGGCGTAGGCCGCGCGCTCGGCGCCGCCGACCAGGCTCCGCTCGAGGACGATGACGAGGCGGTCGGGCCACCCGCGCGCGGCGACCAGGTACTCCAGCGCCTGCCACCGGCGCGCCGCCGCCTCGAGCTGCTCCATTCGGCGGTCGACCTGCTCCAGGTGCGCTGCCAGGCAGAACTCGATCCACGGCGTCGCGTCGCGGTCGGGCTGGTAGCTGCCGCTCTGGACCTCCTGCAGCACCGCGTAGTAGCCGGCCGTGTGCTCGTGGAGGTGCTGCTCGATCGAGCCGAACTCCGGCGCGAGGATGCCGTCGCGGGCGAGGACGAGCGACTGCACGATGCGCGAGAGACGCCCGTTGCCGTCGCTGAACGGATGCACCGAGACGAGGTGGAGATGCGCCATCGCGGCGCGGACGACCTGATGGGCGTGGGGGTCGCCCTTGTGGAGCCACGACACCACCTGGCCCATGAGCTTCGGCACGGACTGCGCGTCGGGCCCGACGTAGGCCATGCCGTTCCCGGACGGGCTGGTCACGCCGATCGGGTGATCGCGCCACAAGCCAGGGCGCTTGTCGCGCTGGAACCCGCACGCGTCGAAGTGCAGGTCGAGGATGACGCGGTCGTACCAGCGAAAGCCGGGATCGACGGCCATGACGGCGACGTGCTCCATCGCGCGGCCGTAGGCGACGAGCGCCATGCGATCGGTGTCCTCGGGGTCCGGCACCATCTGGCCGGAGACAAGTGCCGCGATCTCCGTCGGGGGAACCGAGAACCCCTCGATCGCGATCGAGCTCTCCGCGGACTCGGCGCGCACCTGGCGGCGCAGGGTGCCGTTCCAAGGCGTCGGCGTCCCGACGCGGGCGCCGAGAGCGGCGCGGCGCGCGTCGAGGGTCTCCAGACGCTGCTGCAGATCCCGCGAGAGCTTGGGGGTAGCGAACAGCACCCGACAAGACTATACGAATTTACGTATATTCGTCAACTACTGCTTACGCCGCCGCCTTCTCCGCCATCCGCTCGGGCGTGATGTGGACGACGTCCCACGCCAGCCCGGTCTTCTCGAAGGCACGAATGACGAGGCCGGAAAGGTCGAACTGCCAACGCGTCAGCCCGTGGCGCGCCGAGGTCGGAAAGGCGTGGTGGTTGTTATGCCATGACTCGCCGAAGGTGAACGGCGCCAGCCACCACACGTTGCGCGACTCGTCGGGCGTCTCGAAGCCGCGCCGCCCGGTGAAGTGGCAGATCGAGTTGATGGAGTAGGTGACGTGGTGGACGACGAGCATCCGCACGCCGCCGCCCCACAGCAGCCCGGTCAGCCCGGCGTGGACCGAGCCGCCGAGCGCCCAGCCGGCAAAGAAGCACAGGGCGAGACCTCCGAGCGCCCAGACGAGGAAGAGCCGGTCGATGGTCATGATCATCGGCTCGGCGCGCAGGTCGCGGGCGTAACGCTCCTTGGCGCCGCGGTGGGTGTGGAGGAACAGCCAGCCGACGTGGGCGTGGAAGAGCCCGCGCAGCGCGCCGGAGAAGCCGTGGCCGTGCTCGACGTGCGGGCTGTGCGGATCGCCGACCTGGTCGGAGAAGTCATGGTGCTTGCGATGGTCGGCGACCCATGCCGTGATCGGCCCCTCGATCGCAGCCGAGCCGAGGATCGCCAGCGTGGCGCGCAGGGGCTTGCCGGTCTTGAAGGCGCGGTGCGTGAAGAGGCGGTGGAAGCAGATCGGAAGAGCGTCTTGGTGTCGAAGCGGCCGAGCATCTGTCCGCTGAAGTCGCTGTGCCAGACGATGCCGTCCTTGTCGGTGACGACGTCGTGCGGCTGGATCATTTGATCCGGCAGGTCGTACTCGGTGATGACCACGCGCGTGCCGTCGCCGCTGACCCGCGGCACGGTCTTGAGCTCGTAGCTCTGCTCGCCCTTGCTGCGGTTGATGCTGGCGAAATAGGCCGCGACCTTGTCGGCGTTGGGCACGAAGCGGTTGATGTCGCGCACCTCGGTGCGGATCTGCGGCTTCTTGTGGAAGCTGTTGTTCGAGTACTGCGCCATGCGCTTGATGACGTCGAGCATCTCCTCGGCAGTGTATTTCGAGGTCACGATGCGCTCGACGGTGTGGCAGTTGGTGCAGCCGGTGAGCGCGCGCTTCTCCGCGTCGGTGCCGGGAACGCTGAGGATCCACTCGAGGTTCGAGAGCTGCGCGGCGAGATTCTTGGTCTTGGTAAGCTTGAGATCGAGCGAGACCGGCTTGTCACCCGCAACGGTTACCATCGACGGCCCTTCGAGGTCGTAGCCGGCCGCGCGGATCGAGAGCGCATAGTCGCCGGCGCCAAGCTTGCCGGCCGGGAAGCTGAACTCGCCCTTGGCGTTGCTGACCACGCTGACGGTGACGATGCCCTTCTTGGCGCTGACGACGACGCCTTCCAGCGCGCCTTCCGCGCCCGCCGTCACCGTGCCGGTGAGGGCGGCCGGCGATTTGGTCTGGGCCACGGCAGGCGCATGACCCAGG